>NZ_ATUL01000002.1:0-188103 GCF_000420185.1 Thioalkalivibrio sp. ALR17-21
CGACGCGACGAAGCAATCTCCGGACGTGGTTTGCGTCTGGGTTCCGGACGGGGCCGGCGGATTGCCACGGGTCCTTCGGACCCTCGCAATGACGGTGTCGATGTCGGGCGGATCCGCGCGCGGACCGTTGCCGGAATGAATGGCCGAAAAGGAGTCTCGGCCGCCAGGTATCAATCCGCAGTCGCCCAGGGAGGGAGCGATGAAACAGCCCTGTGTCTACATCATGAGCAACCGCCGCGGCGGGACCCTTTACGTAGGTGTGACCAGCAATCTGGTGCAGCGTGTCTGGCAACACCGGTCAGGGAAGGTGTCCGGATTCACCAGCCGCTATGGTCTGCATCGGCTGGTCTGGTTCGAGACCTGCGAGGAAATGGCCTCCGCGATCGAGCGCGAAAAGCAGCTGAAGGCGGGGCCACGCCGCAGGAAAGTGACTTTGGTCGAACAGGTGAATCCGGAGTGGCGGGATCTGTTCGACGATATTGTGGGTTGAAGGCGGTGGGGCGAGTCGTTGCCGATTGCCACGGCCCCTTTCGGGGCCTCGCAATGACGTTGTTGGGTACCGTTGCTGATTCGGCACGATGACGTGTTCCCCGTCCCGTCATTGCGACGTGTTCCGCGTCCCGTCGTTGCGACGTCTTCCCTGTCCCGTCATTGCGAGTCGCGCAGCGACGAAGCAATCGGCTTGGGCGGGCACCGGATCCCGGTACCGGGCGAAACTTCGGCGATTGCCACGGCCCCTTCGGGGCCCGCAATGACGGCGTCCTTTCCCGTTATGGGCGACTTGCGATGACGGTGGTGATATCCGGTCCGGGCTGCCCGGGATGACGGGGTCTTTCGGATCCGGGGTGCTTGCGGTGACGTCGCCCTGGCGTGTCGCGGGCTTCTCCCGATGACCATGAACGGGTCCCGTCGGAATGTCCGGTTCGCTGCCCCATCGGCCAGGGGGCTGGCCTCCTGCAGCATGGCCCGAGGCCGCGGGCGGCAATACGCGGGTCCGGGGCGAGCGTGATACGATTCCGCTTTTGACCCCAAAGCCGACCGGACACGCATGAAGAGCGCCGACATACGCCGGAGTTTCCTCGATTTCTTTGCGCAGCACGACCACACCGTGGTGCCGTCCAGCCCGCTGGTGCCTGCCAACGATCCCACCCTGCTGTTCACCAACGCGGGGATGGTCCAGTTCAAGGATGTGTTCCTCGGCCGCGAGAAGCGCCCGTACAGCCGCGCGGCGACCAGCCAGCGCTGTGTGCGCGCCGGCGGCAAGCACAACGACCTGGAGAACGTGGGCTACACCGCCCGGCACCACACGTTTTTCGAGATGCTGGGCAACTTCTCCTTTGGCGACTACTTCAAGCGCGACGCGATCCACTACGCCTGGGATTTTCTGACGGATGTCCTCGGCCTGACGCCGGAGCGGCTGTGGGTCACGGTCTACGAGACCGATGACGACGCGTACAACGTCTGGGCCAACGAGATCCAGGTCCCGGCCGAACGCATCATCCGCATTGGCGACGATCCGGACGGCGGCTCGGACAATTTCTGGCAGATGGGTGACACCGGGCCCTGCGGTCCCTGCACCGAGATCTTCTATGACCACGGCCCGGAAGTGGCGGGCGGACCGCCCGGTTCGCCGGATGAGGATGGCGATCGCTACATCGAGGTCTGGAACCTGGTGTTCATGCAGTACGACCGCGACGCGGACGGCACGCTGAATCCGCTGCCCAGTCCGTCGGTGGATACCGGCATGGGCCTGGAGCGCCTGTCCGCCGTGCTGCAGGGCGTGCATTCCAACTACGAGATCGACCTGTTCCAGGATCTGATCGCCGCGGCGCGGCGGGTGACCGGTGCGCAGGAAGCCGATTCCGCCTCGCTGCGCGTGATCGCCGACCATATCCGGTCGATCGCGTTCCTGATTACCGATGGCGTGCTGCCCTCCAACGAGGGGCGCGGCTACGTGCTGCGGCGCATCATCCGCCGGGCGGCGCGTCATGGCTTCCAGATCGGCTCCGAGGATGCGTTCCTCTACCGCCTGGTGCGCCCGCTGATCGACACCATGGGCGAGGCCTATCCCGAGCTGATCAAGGCCGGCGAGCAGGTGGAGAGGGTCCTGGAGAAGGAGGAGCGCAAGTTCCTAGAAACCCTGGACCACGGCATGAAGATCCTCGAGGAGGACCTGAAGGATCTGCAGGGACGGGTGATCCCGGGCGAGACCATCTTCCTGCTCTACGACACCTACGGCTTCCCGGTGGACCTGACCGGCGACATCGCGCGCGAACGCGATCTGGAACTGGACATGGCCGGTTTCGAGGCGGAGATGGAAAAGCAGCGCGAGCGGGCGCGCGCCGCCTCCCGCTTCAGCATGGATACCGGCAACCTGCCGGGGCTGGAAGACCACACGACCGAGTTCTGCGGCTATGAATACCTGGAGGGCGAGGGCCGCGTGCTGGCGCTGTTCCGCGAGGGCGAGGCCGTGGATCGCCTGGAGGTCGGCGAAGAGGGCATCGTGGTGCTCGACCGCACGCCGTTCTACGCCGAGTCCGGCGGCCAGGTGGGCGACATCGGCACCCTGTCGGGCTCCGGCGTGCGCTTCCAGGTGCAGGACACCCGCAAGCAGGCCGCGGCGCATCTGCACGTGGGCCAGGTCCGCGCCGGCACCCTGGAGGTCGGTCAGACCCTGTCCGGCTCGGTGGAGGGGCCGCGGCGCGAGGCCATCAAGCGTCACCACTCCGCCACGCATCTGCTGCACAAGGCCCTGCGCGACCAGCTGGGCGACCACGTGCAGCAGAAGGGCTCGCTGGTGGATTCCGAGCGCCTGCGGTTCGACTTCACCCACATGGAGCCGCTGACCACCGAGCAGCTGAAATCGATCGAGGATCAGGTCAACGCCGAGATCCTGGCGAACGAGGCTACCGACACCCGCATCATGGACATCGACTCGGCCATGGAGTCGGGTGCCGTGGCCCTGTTCGGCGAAAAATACGGCGACGAGGTGCGGGTGCTGAAGATCGGTTCCTCGGTCGAGCTGTGCGGTGGCACCCACGTGGAGCGCACCGGCGACATCGGGCCGTTCCGGATTACGGTCGAAGGCGGGGTCGCCGCCGGGATCCGGCGCGTCGAGGCGGTGGCCGGCGAGGTGGCCCTGCGCTGGATGGATCAGCAGCTGGGGCATCTGGATGCGGTGGCGGACCGCCTGCGGGCCGGCCGCGCCGACGCCCCGGACAAGGTGCGCCAGCTGCAGGAGCGCAATCGCGAGCTGGAGAAGGAGATCGAGCGCCTGAAGGGCAAGCTCGCCAGCCAGGCCGGTGACGACCTCTCCAGCCGTGCGGTGGAGGTCGACGGCCTGAAGGTGCTGGCGGCCCCGGTGGAGGGCGTGGAGCCCAAGGCCCTGCGCGACATGGTCGATCAGCTCAAGCAGAAGCTCGGCCGTGCCGTGGTGGTGCTGGGCACCGCCACCGAGGAAGGCAAGGTCTCGCTGGTCGCCGGGGTCACCAAGGAGGAAACCCGCCGGATCCGCGCCGGGGATGTGGTCGGGCGCGTGGCCGCTCAGGTCGACGGCAAGGGCGGTGGCCGGCCGGACATGGCCATGGCCGGCGGGCAGAGCCCCGAGAAACTCGAGGCGGCGCTGGCCTCGGTGGAGGACACCGTTCGCGAATTGCTGGGCTGACCAAATTCCGGATTGGAAGGGCGGGTTTGCTTTGGATGCATCCCGATTTCGTGTTTAATGCGCCGCCTTCGGGCCGGACAGGGATTCTGCAATGGCGTTGCTGGTACTGAAATTTGGCGGCACCTCGGTCGGGACGACCGAACGCATCCGGGCGGTGGCCGAACGCGCGCTGCATCTGCGCGAGGAGGGCCATCAGCTGGTGATCGTGGTGTCCGCGATGAGCGGCGAGACCGATCGCCTGCTGGGGCTGGCCAACGAGCTCAACCCGCGGGTTGACGGGCGCGAACTGGATGTCCTGCTGTCCACCGGGGAGCAGGTCACCATCGCCCTGCTGGCGATGGCACTGGAGGCCAAGGGTTGCCCGGCGCGCTCCTATACCGGTGCTCAGGTGACCATCCGCACCGACAGCGCCTACAACAAGGCGCGGATCCGCAGTATCGACGATGCCCGCGTGCGTGATGACCTGGAGGCCGGGCGCATCGTGGTCGTGGCCGGCTTCCAGGGCGTGGACGAGGACGGGGCGATCACGACCCTGGGGCGTGGCGGCTCCGACACCACCGCCGTCGCGCTGGCCGCGGCCCTGAAAGCCGATGAATGTCGCATCTATACCGACGTGGACGGGGTGTACACCACCGATCCGCGACTGGTGCCCCAGGCCCGGCGCCTCGAACGAGTGACCTTCGAGGAGATGCTGGAGATGGCGAGCCTCGGTTCGAAGGTGCTACAGATCCGGGCAGTGGAATTTGCGGGCAAGTATAACGTCCCCTTACGTGTCCTTTCGTCGTTTGGCGAGGGACCCGGGACACTCATCACCACGGAGGAGGATGCAGCGGTGGAACAGGCGCTGGTCGCGGGAATCGCGTTCAATCAGAACGAGGCGCAGCTGACGGTGGGCGGCGTGCCGGATCAGCCCGGGGTCGCGCATCGCATCCTCGGGCCGGTGGCGGATGCCAACATCGAGGTGGACATGATCGTGCAGAACGTCGGCGAGGACGGCCGCACGACCGATTTCACCTTCACCGTGCATCGCAACGACTACGAGAAGGCGCTGGAACTGCTGCAGGGGGCAGCGGACGAACTGGGCGCCCGCGAGGTCTCGGGCGATGTCCACATCGTCAAGATCTCGGTCGTGGGTGTCGGCATGCGGTCGCATGCGGGTATTGCCAGCCGGATGTTCGAGGCCCTGTCGCGGGAAAACATCAACATCCGGATGATCTCGACGTCGGAGATCAAGATCTCGGTGGTCGTGGACGAAAAATACCTCGAACTGGCGGTGCGTGCGCTGCACGATGCCTTTGAACTCGAAGAGGAGCCAGCCGGTCTACCAAAGGAGCAGGGGTGACGACTCAATCAACGGATTCCGGGCGACCGACCTCGTCCGACACAGGTACTGTGGAGAAAAGCATGCTCATACTGACGCGTCGGGTGGGGGAGACCCTCATGATCGGCGATGACGTCTCCGTCACCGTTCTGGGTGTGAAGGGCAACCAGGTCCGGATCGGCATCAATGCGCCCCCGGACGTGGCGGTTCATCGCGAAGAGATCTTTCAGCGGATTCAGGACGAAGATTCGGAACACGGCTCCGGCGACAATCGCGGGAACGAGTGATGTCCGACGCTGCGATCTCCGCGTGGCCCGAATGAAGTTAAAATCATCAATTCGAGGCCGCGCGGGCTTTCATTCCGCAGCGTGAATCCGTATCCTCTGCACCGCAGTCACGGAGAGTTGGCCGAGTGGTTGAAGGCGCTCCCCTGCTAAGGGAGTATGGGTCAAAAGCCCATCGAGGGTTCGAATCCCTCACTCTCCGCCACCTATTCAATGAAATCAATGAGTTAGGGGTGGATACAGATTCCGTCCCCTCACTGACCCCCTAATCCGCGAAGCTCTTGCGTTTTCCCTTTCTCGCCAGCGACGAAAGGAGAAAGCGCAATGTCTCACCACGAAAGTTCACCCCACCGCTGCCAGGCGGCCACCACGCGGGGCACCCGCTGCCGGAACACCGGTACCCACTGGGTCGCGCTCGATCGCGACACCGAATCCCTCCTTTGCCCGGAGCATCAGCGCCACGCCTGCGAAGGCCGGCTGCGCGTAGTTGAGTCACAGCCGCGTCAGGACGAACCGGATTGCGAGGATGCCCGGCTCGGGATGGCCTGGTGGAACGGGCTCACCTGCCAACAGCGCCGGCAATGGCTGGAACGCGCGGAGAGCGCGCGGCCGATGGATGCCTGGCGCGCCTTTCAGCAGGGGGTGCCGGCATGACGGAAACGAAACCGAAGCCGCAAGAGGCCGCGCCCGCCAACTGGAACGCAGAGGTCAGCAAGCGCGTGCAGCGCCTGCAGACCATCGAACGGTTCTGCGGACACATCGCAGAAGGCGGCGTCGACGACGACCAGTGCCTCTACTGGTGGGCGGAAAACGAGATTCGGGCCGCACGGGAGTTCCTGGACAACCTCTATCGCGAGTACGGGGCGCGGGTGAAGGGCAGCCAGGGGACGGAGCAGGTGCTGAAGGAACTGGACAAGCGCACCCTTCGCCTTCAGACGGTCAGCGAGGCGGCAAGCCTACTGGTGGACTCCAGCGAAGTGCCGCCGGCGGTCTGGTTCTGGATCAGCAAAGAAACCGCCGCAGCGGATGAACTGGTGGGCCGCTTATGGGACGCGTGCCGGCGGGCGTCAGGCTTGAGGCCGGTCGGTCAGTGACCCGAAGGAAGAACGGCGGAGGCCCGGCCGGTCAGGAAACCGCCGGGGCTTCGCCCTGGAGGCCGGCTTACTTGCCGCCCAAGATTTCGCGGACGCGGCCAATCAGCGACGCGGCGTCTTCTCTCACCACCAGGGTTTCACCGCCACCGACCAGGAACACCTCGGTCTGTACACTATCTCCGCCCGGCACAGAACCGCGGAGGGCCGCGATTCGATCAGCGCGGATGAAGACGGGGTTATGCCCGGTGACGTCTTTGCTTTCGATGAACATCGGATGATCCTTGCTGTGAATTAGGTGCCGGTGCCCCCAGGCCCCGGCCCAGCCATTGGCGCGCCCACCCCAGGTACGCGCAGGGGAACCCGCGTCGCGCAGAGGCCGCCGCGCGCGCGGGCCGTTTCCCCCACCGACGAGAACCCGAAACCGGCAGGGGGGGGGAACGGTTACGCGCCCTGGTTACGCACCAGTCCGCGCCAGTCGAGGACGGCCGCACCGGTGTCCAGACGGATTTTGAAGCTCATGTTGTCGGTGGCGAAGTCTTCCTGCGTGAAGCTCTCCGCACCGTTTCCGTCGAGCCGGGCCACTTCCACGGTGTCGTGCTGGTCGGGGCTGGCCGCCAGATACCAGGCCGTTTCACTGGCCTCATCCAGGCGGGAATCCACCACCACGGCGAGGTTGCGCATCCAGTCCGGCACGGCGTGCCCGGTCTGCGCGGGCGCGATGGAGACCAGCAACTGTTCGGCGATGGTCTCCAGGGCCGCCGGCACGATCAGGAAGCGCGGCACGATGTTCAGCGTGGCCGCACCGGCGATGCCCTTCTGCAGGCGCATCAGCTTGCGCGCCTCGCCCAGGCTCTCGATATCCGGCTTGGCCGCAGTCCCTTCGTTCGAGTGGTCCGAGTGGAACAGCGGCTTCCCGTCCCGCATGTCGGGGTTGTCGGTCAGCAGGCTGTAGACGTTGTGCGCCTCAGTGCGGGCGGCGGCCTGGCCCATGGCCAGCGGCAGGCGGGCCAGCTCGCCGATGTCGTCATTGATCAGGGCATGCCGGCTCAGCTTCACGATCCGCCCGTAGGTGGACAGCTTGATCGTTTCCGACGCATCGCTGACCGCGCCATAGGTGTACTCGGCACCTTCCGCGACCTCTTTCAATGCCGGCGCTTCCGACAGGGCGGCCCGGCGGGCTTCCTTGAAGTCCGGCAACTGCCCCTCGCGGGTCCACTCTCGATGCGAGGCCGCCTCCGATTCCTGGAAGCCCGTCATCAGCGCCTTGGAGGCGATCCCTTCCATCAGGGCCGGCAGGTCGCTGGTGGTCATGGCCGCCTGCACGATTTCGGCCTTGCTCTTGCCTCGCGTGGTCTTTCCGTTCTGGCTCAGGATCGACGCGCAAATGTCATCCACGCCCATGCCGCGAACGTCACGCACGGCCGGGTGCGGGTTCTGCACCGGCACGCCGTAGCGCATCAGGATGCTATCGGTCACGGCTGCAGAGAACTCGCCGGCGTGCGAGTTGGTTCCGCCGCGCATGTCGGGCACCGGCGGTGCAAAGCCCTGCGGGTTGATCGGTTCCGCCCCCTCGCCCAGCTTGGCCAGAAGCTTTTCGCCGGCGGCTTCGGCCGTCACTTCGGGGTCAACGATCAGGTCGTCGTACATGGCGCGCACGTCGTCGCGGTCCATGAACGGCTTGAAGCGCGCCCGGATGGTTTCGTTCCGGCGCTGGATTCGCTGGCGTTCCAGCGCGACCGGATCCGGGTTGTGGGCCGCCGGGTTCGCGCCTTCGGAACCGTGGTTCTGTTTGTTGGTGTCGTTGCTCATGCTCTGAATCCTCGGGGGCAGGTTGAAACGGGAAAGGTCCAGCGAGGCCGCGACCGCCGGGGCCTCCTGAATTTCGTCGATGAACCGGGCCTGCAGGGCCTCTTCGGCCGTAAACCAGGTTTCCGACTGCATGATCTCGGTCACGGCTCGGGCGCTCATGCCCGACTTGCGCCGGTAGGCCTCGACCATCACGTCGCGGTGCTTGTCCAGGGTGTCCGCCAGGCGGCGCAGTTCCTCGGAGTTGCCGCCCGTGAATACCCACGGGTCGTGGATCATCATCAGGGCGTTTTCCGCCATGACGGTGTGCGCGCCGGCCATGGCCAGCAGGCTGGCGCTGCTGGCGGCGAGGCCGTCCACGTACACCACGACCCGGCCGGGGTGTTGCACCAGGGCGTTGTAGGCGGCGAGGGTTTCGGACACCGCGCCGCCGGGTGAATTGATCCGCAACGTGACCGGCCCGGTATGGCCGGCCAGTTGCTCAACGATGTCGCGGGCGAATCCATCGGAGATGTCCTCGTACACGAGGATCTCGAGGCCGCCATTCTGGAATGCGTGGATCTTGTTCATGGCGACCACGATACGCCCCGGATTTCAAAGGAAAACCGGCTATTTCACTCGCGCCAGACGGCGCAGGTAATGGGGATCTTCGGGCACGTCATGCGACCGGAAGGCCTGGAACAGCTCGCGTTCCACCGGCCTCAGATCCGAAGGCGGCTGTTCGTAGGTCCACAGGCGCGCCCACCGCCGGCGAAAGCGGCGGACTTCCTCGGGAAGGTCAGCGCCGGCCAGCTTGCCGGCCCGCTCCAGCGCTTCGTTCCGTTCGGCGAGGGCCTGCTGAGTTTCCAGACTCCGCACCCCGCGACCCCGCAAACCCAGGCAGGTATCCAGCGGGCTCCGTCCACCGGAGTCCATGAACCGCTCCGCCCCGTGCAGCCACCAGGCGCGCACATCGTCCGGCAGCGGCCGGCTTGCCTGGACGGCGGCGACCATGCGCCGCAGCTTGTCTACCGCATCACTCATTGCACCGGGCCCTCCGTCTGATGCAACAGCGTGTCGTCCAGGAGGGTGCTCAACGCCCTGGAGACCCGCGGCAGGCTTTCCGGCGGCGTGGATTGCCGCGCGATCATCCCGGCCGCGCGCACCATGGCGAGGCACACGACGTGCGGAGGCCAATCCCGTTCCGTGGCCAACTGCAACAGGGCTTCGTCGATCTCATGCAGTTGCGCGTGCAGCGCTTCGGTTTCCGGGTCGTGCGTGCTCATTGGTCGGCCTCGCGGGTTGGTCCCGTTTCGTCTGTGCGTCCGCCCTCAGCAGGGTCCGGCGGCAATCCCCGGCCCCCTCCACCGTTCTCCGGGGCGGGGTCCCCGGTGCCCGGCTTGCCAAGCTCGAACTCGAACGGCTCCGGGGTCAGGTCCAGGTCGCTGATATCCAGAGAGGGGCCGGCCTCGAACTCGGTCGCATCGGCCGACGCGTCGGCCGACTCCACCGCCGGGGCGGCGGCCGCGGCCTGTTCCTGCGCCGCGGCGTCCAGGGCCTCCATATACAGATCTTCCAGTTGGGCGCGGGCCGTCTCCGGATCCTCCAGGGCAGCCAGTTGCTGGAGGCGGGTGACCACGGCGTCGATGAACCGGTCTCCGGCCGCCTCGACCATGCTCACGTTGGCCTCGGCTTCGTCCGCCCGGGCGGCGGCGCGTTCGGCTCGGACTTCGGCCGCCTCGGCACGCTGTTCGGCGCGGTCAGCGCGGGCCGTCGCCTCCTGGAGTTCGGTTCGCAGCCCGGCCATGTCGTCCATGACGGGCTTCAGCAGGGTCGCGCGCAGCCGTGCCGGGTCGGCATGCTGCATGACGCGCTCGGTCGCCTTCACCGGATCCAGCCGGCCGGAGGGGTCGACCAGGACCTTGCCCTGCTGGATCCAGCGGGAGACCGATTGCCGGGAAACCCCCAGCATCCGGGCGAACTGGGCAGGCCGGACCCGCAATCCCATGTCGGGCTCCGGCAAGAGTGACGGCGAGGCCTCTTGATCGGGATGTGGAGGGTGTACAGGTTGGTCTGTCACAGCGTCACCTCAATTAGTTGCCTTTGTTGGCACATGCTTTGCTGGCGCAATTCTGCCCCTCTCCGCACCCGCAGCCCCGTCGGGTCCGAAAGGACCCGCTCTGGATTTTTCCTTTCGAAATCCACCACTTACAGACTATTGTGAAAACGTAAGGAATAGGTGATGGGCCCCATTGGGACAAGGAGGGGCGGGAGGAAAGGAGCTGAATAGATAGAGAGCGCCTATGGGCAGACAGGGGGAAGCGGGGTAAGTGCAGGTGATGAAGGTGATGCAGGGGATGCGCCCCACTAACGCGTGAAAATTGCAGCGCACTGCAAAATATAAAGAGGAGCGGGGGAAGTCCCCTGCATGCCCTGCATCACCTGCACGGACCCTGATCATGCTTCCACCACCTGCCAGCGGATGACGTTGGTCCGGGAGTTGCCCGCCCTTTCCAGGCGCAGCCCCGACTCGATCCGGTCGCAGTGGCGGCGGAGCGCATAGCCCAGGGTCCGAGCATCCATCTTCGGGCCGTTCCTGGTGGTGCAGACACCGGCCACGGCCTCCGATAGCTCTGGGGCATCGTCCGCGGTACTGCCATCCATGCGCGGATAGGTCTCGGTCGCGGCTCGGATCACTTCAGCGGCGGTCTGGGGTTCACGGCCGAAGTGGGCATGCCAGGCCTGCAGTAGGGCACGCAGTTCCTGGCGCTCGGGGTCCTCGGCTCGGATTTCTTCGGCCGGGGCGCGCGGGTCCTCCATGCCCAGCCATACCAGGGGGCGGCGTACAAGTCGGTCCCAGTCCTCGAACGATCCGAACGCAGGGATCTTCACGTCCGGGGAGCCGGCGGCCAGGTAAGCGCGGGGGATCGCGAGCAGGTGGCGGATAACGTTCTGGCGATGGCGGCGCACGTACTCCACGATGTCGCGCTTGAACGTCCGTTGCTCCGGTCGTTCCACGCCGCTGTAGAGGCGGCAGACGATCACGCGACGGGTCAGGTCCCCTTTGATCACCAGGTTGTTGCCGGTGGCGTACAGCGCCACGCGGGCGGGAACCGTGAACAGCGCCGAACCGCCCAGTTGCCGAACCG
The DNA here is from genome assembly GCF_000420185.1 of Thioalkalivibrio sp. ALR17-21. Taxonomy (NCBI): domain Bacteria; kingdom Pseudomonadati; phylum Pseudomonadota; class Gammaproteobacteria; order Chromatiales; family Ectothiorhodospiraceae; genus Thioalkalivibrio; species Thioalkalivibrio sp. ALR17-21. The sequence goes on from NZ_ATUL01000002.1 coordinate 11,298, forward strand.
AGATCTTCGGTTCGCTGGTGAGCTGGCACAGCGCCTGCCCGAACAGCGCGGACTCCACATTGTCGATGTTCAGCACCGGATCGCCCGACAACACGGCACCGTGGATGCGCTTCTCCGCTTCCGCTTCATCCCGCGACCAGCCCAGTGCGGATATGTGCCGGCCGGTGGCGGTTATGCCGATACATCGGACGCCAGTCGATTTCCCGACGCCGGGCGATTCTGCATTGAAGGCACACAGGGGCACCGCCGTTAAGCCGGGCGAAACGAGGACGGTCAGCAGGGCGGCAATCGCAGCCGATTCGTCCGCCGGGGTTCGAAACGGAAATTCTTCCAGTACGCCGCGCAGGTATTGCAGGGAGTCTTCCGGATCCGGATCGCCGAAGCGCGTGACCTCAAACCCTTGTTCAGGCGCTCCCGCCAGGTAAATGCCTGTGTGTCGGTCATAGCCGCCCTGTTCGATGATGCGGCCGTTGGGAAGCAGAACCGGGGCTTCGGCAAGGGCCGTTACCTCCGGGACGTGGCGGTACTCGCCACGCTCTCGGAACGCCTGCGCCACCGGCATGGGGCAGTCGATATCCTTTGTGTCCTTCTGACGGCCATCCCATTTTTTGAAGCGAATCGCGCGGTTCAGCCGATCACGCAGCCCAGCGGTAGTGAGCACCATCGAGCTGGGTGCGTTGGTCTCCTGGTCTTGAGGTCGGCACGCGGTATCAATGACCGCCACCAGCACCGTGCCTTTCCGGAAGATCACGGGCGGATCGCTGCGGCCCAGGATCTCATCGATCCGGTCGAGGATCTTGTGCAGATCTCCATCCTCGACTTCCACTTCCGGGCGGACGGCCTGGTCGCTGACCTCGAGGCCTCCGGGGCTGCTATACTCCCCGTTGAGTGCTCCCCCGTGCTCATCCCCTGCGCCCCGTGCCGTTCCCCCGGCCGGGGCGTTTCTGTTGGTGGCAACCATCAGACGCTCTCCCGGGCGCGGTCAGCTTCCCAGGCTTGCAGGTCTTCAAGCCGCCAGCGGGTACAGCGCGGCCCCAGCCGTATCGGCTGCGGGAACCCTCGGGAGTGAACCCAGTACCAGGGAGTTTTCGGGTGAATGCCGTAACGGCGGGCGACGTCGCGTTCCGAAAGGAATGCAGCTTGGTCGGCCATCTGTGTACCTCGTCACGTTGGGTTGTAACGGGTACGTTGGCGGTTGCGTATGGGGGTTGTCGGGGACAGTTGGCTGCGCGGCCGAAAGGTGAATTGTCCCCGCGGTCGCGTGTTGCAACGTTACTCGTCCACCAGGAACCGGGCCCAATCAGGATTCTCGGCTTTGACCGCATCGCATAGGTTGTGCCTGGCTTTCTTGATCGTGCCGGGGTCGTACTCGATCCCGCCGGCGGTCATCCGCAGTAGGGTTGCCGTATCGGTGTCATCGAGGCGGAAGGAATCCAGGGGGGCCGTCCGTGTGTCGGTGTTGGACTCAAGGGGGAGCGTCCGGCCTGCTTGGCGAAACTGCCCATGCCAGAGAAGGCGCAGGAGTTGTCGGGGGCCGCGGTATCCCTGCGCAGCCTTTTCTAGGTCTGGGTGAACCAACTCCGGATAGGTCTCCGCGAAGCGGTCGGCCAGGCCATTAAGCACATCGGGCAGGGCGGGCCAGTATTTCAAATCGTAACGCTCGTCTAAGTGTTCCATTGCGGGAAGTGGCCCCGCACCCGCGAGGCCTTGGGTGTGGGCGTCAGCATGGGCAAGGCCATCCCTGAGCCAGTCGAGCGGCGACCCGCTACAGGTGGCTTGGACTCCGTCCGGTGCCGCGAGCTCGTCACGTTCATGGAGAAGTTTCGCGGCTTCCCTGAGCTTCGCATTTATGTCGCGTTCAAGCTTCTCGACCTTGGAGGCTGCATGTTTCGATTCGTCGACCTTCTCCCTGTCTGCGAGCCCCATCGGCACCAGGATTCCATCCAAGAGAAACATCTGCCGATGAAAGGGTGGGGGGATGCTCTCCGATAGATTCGCAAGCAGCCGGGTCATATCCCGCCGGTTACGTTCGGCGAGCATCTTCCGTGCGATGGCCCGCTCGCTCTTGAAGCTCGCATGTTCCGCAGCCTCCTCCAGGATCGGCCAGCCCCATCGCGCGGCGCGGTCAATGTCGGTTCGCGCGTTCATGCGCCACCCCCGGCCGCGTAATCGGCCCATTCCTGCATCAGGGCGCGACGCTTATCGAGCAGGTCTCCGCGCCGGTACGCGCGCTCTACCGCGTTGGGGATGACGTGTGCGAGTGCCATCTCGCAAACTTCGTTCGGGTAGCTGGTGGCCTCTGCGGCCCAGTCCCTGAAGGTCGAACGGAAGCCGTGCGGCGTCGCGTTGACTTTCATGCGGCGCATCAGCGCGGAAAGGGACATGTCCGAAAGGGGGCCGCCCTTCGGCGCGGGGAAGACATACGGCGTTCCTTCCATGCGTGGCAGGTGTTCAAGTAGGGACAGAGCGTGTTCGGACAGAGGAACAACGTGTTCCTTGCCCGCCTTCATCCGTTCCCCCGGGACCGTCCAGGTACCGGCGGCGGTGTCGATTTCATCCCACACCGCACCGCGGACTTCACCGGAGCGGGCGGCCGTCAGGATCGTGAACTCCAGGGCCCGCGCGGCAATCCCTTCGCGATCCCGCAGCGCGGCCATGAAGGCCGGGAGTTCCGGCCATGGAAGCGCCCGATGGTGTTTCACCTTCTTCAGTTTGGAAGGGGCCGGAAGGATGGCGTCCAGGTTGCCGCGCCACCGGGCCGGGTTCTCCCCCTGTCGAAAACCCGACACGGTCGCATAGTCCAGTACCTTTTCGATGCGGCCGCGCAGCCGGCTCGCGGTCTCGGGTTTCTCGCGCCAGATGGGTTCGAGGACCTGAAGGACGTGGGGTAGCTCCACGGTGTGGACGGGGAGGGGGCCCAGGATCGGGGAGGCGTAGGTGGAAAGCGTGGATTTCCACTGCGCGGCATGCTTCGCGTTGCGGAACTCAGCGGCTTTCGAGGTGAGGTAGCGCGCTGCGCATTCGTCGAATGTCAGGGCCTTGGCGTTGGCAACCATAAGCGCGTTCTGGCGTTCCTGCCGCTCAGCCAGCGGGTCGCGGCCTTCCCGGATCGCCTGGCGCATTTCGCTTGCGGCCTCCCGCGCACGGGCCAGGCTCACTTCGGGATATGGGCCAAGACCGATTTCCCGGGTGCGGCCGGCGATGCGGGCCCGGAGCAGCCAGTATTTCCGGCCTGTCTCAGTGATCCGAAGCCGGAGCCCGGCGACACCGCCCACGGAGTGCTCCCCGGGCCGGGTCAGCCGGCGCACGGCCAGCGCTGTCTTTTCGTCCGCCAAACGTGGCATCCCCTTATCAGTCCCCTAAAATCATTTGCAATTCAACACTACGCTAGACTACAGTAAACGACAAGGGAAACGCAGGAGCGGAGCAGGAACAGGGGTTTAGGTAGTAGTCGGCGGTTGTCTAGGGTCGCGAAGGCGCGGACTCACTCTCCGCCAGAACGCAAAAGGCCCGCACGGCAAGTGATGCTCGTGCGGGCCTTTTTTGTGAGCACGCAAGCCGGGGTCGGTCAGTTCATCGCGCGGCGGCGTTCCTCACGCTGATAGAACAGCAGGGCGACGTTGATGGCACGTTCCAGGCGGGCCGACATCTCGATGATCGCGCAGCCAGCATACGAATGGCCTTCGCGAGTGGAAGGGCGCGAGTTGGCCAGTTTGACGGCGCCGGAGACCCTTTCCTGCACGTCCGGGAGCAGCAGGTTGGTGAATTCCAGGCGGCTGCCATAGGGGATCTCCTGCAGCACTTCATTCGGCAGTTCCACGCACATGCCTTCGGCCGAAAGGTCCACCACCGATCCCTCGATCGGTTCTTCGTGCATCTCGCCCTGGATCTGCAGGGTCGGGCGGTTGCTCAGGGGGATATGAACGCGGAAGGTCTCGCGACGCTGCAGGTATTGCAGTTCGGCGGGATACGGACACTCGTAGAGGTCTCCCGGCGATTCGCTCACGATCTGGCGGACCTCGGTGGTAAACCGCACGGCCACGCCGCGCAGGGTCGCGAAGACGCGCAGGGGCTGGCCGGGCCGGATCCGCTGGTGGAGGGAAGGGGGTTGCAGCTGGTCGAGGTAGAGACGTCGTGCGTCGGCATCCAGACGAATCAGCGCCGAGGTGTACAGCGGGCCGCTTTCTTCCAGGCGGATACTGACCAGCGTCAGGCCGTGGTCCAGGTCGCGCAGTATCTGGCCGATGCGTTCCGGGGTGTCGACGGTATAGTCGTTGTCATCCATGAGGGCACGTCGCGTCCGAAGTGGGTTCGCGCATCATACACCCTGTGACGGAGTTCACGCCTTTCCGGCCCAACTCGGGCTCAGGCGCGGGTGATGGTCTGGCCGGTGGTTCGGCGATGACGGGCCTTGCCGTAGGGGTCGTAGGTCGTGGCCGGTCCGTTGTCTTCGCCACGCAGGATCTGCATGGACATCTGCACCCGGCGCTGGTTGCGTTCGATCAGCCGGGCGTTGCCCTGGTTGAGTTCGTTGCAGCGTTCGATCGTCGCCCGCAGCGCCTGCCAGCGGTCGTTGAGGTGCTCCCCTCCCTCCAGACGCGCGAACAGCCGCGCTACCCCTTCCGGGGTGAACTCGGCACCGCGAGCTTCGATCCATTGCTGCTGTTTGCGGGTTTCGGTTTCCAGTGCCTGCAGCAGTTCCTGCTTGCGCTGGACCGCGGCCTGCAGCCGCTCCGGCTCCCGTGACTCGATGGCCCGGGTTTCCTCCAGCAGGATATCCTCCAGCCGTTGTCCGAGACGGATGGATTCCTCCAGGGAAGGACGGATTCCGGTTTCGTCGGTCACCACCGGATCACCGCAGCAGGCCTTCGATTTCCATCATGCGATCGGCCAGTTCCTCGTTGTCGATCGGGTAGTTCCCCTGAGCGATCGCCTCGCGGATCTCGGCCACCTTCGCCTCGTTGAACGGCGCGGCCTCGCTGGCTTCGCCGCTGCCGTTCATGGCCTGGGCGGCACCGGTCAGGGTGACGGCGTCACCGCTGGCGGCCCCGCTGTTGCCGGCGCGGTCCACCCCGTTGCTGCCGGTGCGGGCGTCGTCGTCACGGCCGCGGACCCCGCCGTTCTGGCTGTCGGGGCGCAGGCCATTGATGTTGGGGCCTTTGATATCCATGACTTTGTCCTGTCGTTTGACTGGTCTGCCTCGTGTATCGGCCGGAATGCCCGAAACTGTAGGGTCGGTTGCGGGATTTCCGTCACATTTTACTACAGGGCGACGCGAACCGTGCCCGATGGCTGGACCTCGCCCTCGATCTCGCGTCCGGAGGAGGTGTTGCGCACGCGGATCCAGTCGCCGGCCGTGGCGTCCTCCAGGGCTTCGCCCTGCATGCGGATAGTGACGCTGCCGCTGCTGGCTAGGATGGTAACGCGCTGGCCGCGCTGGATCACCTGACGCTCATTAACGTGCTGCTGGCCGATGACCTGGCCCTGGCGAATCGCGCGGCGGGTCTGCAGACCGACCACGTCGGATGCGTCCTCGAAATAATGGCTGGCCTGGCGCGACGTCTCGATGCGCTCCATGCGCAGATCGCCCGGCCCCAGGGTCTGCTGGCGCGACAGGTTGCGGCGGGCCACCACCACCTCGGCGTGGCGTTCCACGGTGGCCGGAACGTACACCGACCAGGTCACCGGCCCGGGACAGCGGATGTTGACCGCGGTATTGCCCCTCGGGCGGCCGCCGGGCGGCAGCGAGGCCTCCAGGGGTTCTTCGCAGCGCTTGAGGCGCAGGCGGTCGTCGACATGACCGAGTTGCACCTCCACATCGTCGCCGTTGTGGTCCCCAAGCTGCTGGTGCAGGAACCGTTCCGCGCTGTCACGAATGTTCTGCACCGGCTCGATCTCCGCTTGCGCGGTCGGGGCGAGGAGCGCGAGCATCAGAAGAAGCGCACCCCCGCTGCGGCCCGGGCTGCGGTACGGGAGCAAAGCCTGTAACTTGAAAAGGTGCATGTCCGGTCACCGTTGACCCTGTGTCTTCGTCACGGAATACATGCAGATTCTGTGCCATGGCATCCGGCGCCTGTCCTGCGCGTCCGATGCGTGGTTCAAGCTCCCGCCGGCGCGGCCGTTAGCAGGGAGAACAACCCAGGGGGCGAGAACCGTGAGTCAGTTTATTGACGACGTGAACCAGCGCACGCAGATGGTCGGGCAGAACCGGATGGAGCTTCTGCTGTTCTATCTGGGCGGCACGCAGACCTTCGGGATCAACGTGTTCAAGGTGCGGGAGGTGATTCCGCTGCCGCAGTTGCGCCAGATTCCCGGGTCCGCCGGGGTGGTGCGGGGGGTCACCACCCTGCGCGACAAGACCGTGCCGATCATCGATCTGGCGCGGGCGATGGGGATGCAGTCGACGCGGGTCGGGGCGGACGGCCAGCAGAAGGTCGTGGTGACGGAGTTCAATCGCTCGGTGCAGGGCTTCATGGTATCGGCGGTGGATCGCATCGTGAACGTCAACTGGGACCAGGTGAAGTCGCCGCCGCGCGGCACGGGGCGCGAGTCGTTTCTGGTGGCGGTCACCGAACTCGACAACAAGCTGGTGGAGATCATCGACGTGGAGCGCGTGCTGTCGCTGGTCAATCCGTTGCCCACCGAGGTGTCGGAAAGCGTGCGTTCCGCAGTGGCCGAGCAGACACCCGAGCGTCGGGAAATCGTCATCGCCGACGATTCCGTGGTGGCCCGCCGTCAGATCGAAAGCGCCATCCAGGGGCTCGAGTGGCCCTACGTGCTGTGCAAGGACGGGCGTGAAGCCCTGGATTACCTGGAGGAGAAAGCCGCCGAGGGTCCGATCCACGACACGGTCGAGCTGGTGATCTCGGATATCGAAATGCCGCGCATGGATGGTTACACCCTGACGGCAAAGATCCGCGAGAACGAGCGCCTGCGACCGCTGCGGGTGCTGCTGCATTCCTCGCTCAGTGGCGAATTCAATACCGACATGGTGCGTCGGGCCGGTGCGGATGCGTTCCTCTCCAAGTTCAACCCGGACGAACTGGCCAGTGCGGTCCTGGAACAGATCAACAAGACCGCCTGAGATGTCGGTGGTTGCCGGGGGCGAACGGTTGCCGGCCCGGCCGGGGCGGGTGGCCGGCGCTTGCCGCCCCTTTGCAGGCTGCGGACTCCCGCAAGGCCGCCTCGAAGCCCTATACTGTGGCGGCATGGAATCATCGAACCGAACAACCAGCGGACGGCGGACGGGCCCGGCACGCGTCAAGGCGGAGATGTGTGCGTGATCGATTCCCGTGACTACGAAGAATTCGCGCGCTTTCTCTCCGAGTGCTGTGGCCTGGTGCTGGGGGACAGCCGCCAGTACCTGGTGTCCAGCCGGCTGTCCCGCCTGCTGGACGAATTCGGCTACAAGGACGTGCCGGAACTGCTGCACGCCCTGCGCAAGGCGCCCAGCCCGAAGCTGCGCACGCGCGTCATCGATGCGATGACCACCAACGAAACCTCCTGGTTTCGCGACGGTTTTCCGTTCGAGATCCTGCGCCACGTGATCCTCCCGGAGCTGGCGTCCACGCGGTCGTCGATCAAGGTCTGGTCGGCCGGGTGTTCCAGTGGCCAGGAGCCCTACAGCATCTCGATGGTGGTCTCGGAATGGGAGGCCTCGCGCCCGCGCCGGGTGGTGCCCGTCAGCATTCTCGGCACGGACCTGTCCGAGGGCGTGCTGGAAGACGCCCGCAAGGGAGTCTATGACGGTCTGAGCATCGTGCGCGGGCTGAGCGAGTCGCGGCGGTCCCGGTTCTTCCAGACCGTGCCCGAGGGGCACAAGATCACCCCTGAGGTGCAGCGCCGCTGCCGGTTCCAGAAACTCAATCTGGTCGACAGCTACGCGGCGCTGGGCAAGTTCGACATCGTGTTCTGCCGTAACGTCCTGATCTATTTCTCCGCCGAGACCAAGCGTCAGGTCCTTGACGGTATTGCGAAGCAGCTCAACCCCGGTGGCTATCTGTTTCTTGGCGCTTCCGAGACGGTCGGGCCCTACAGCAAGGCGTACGAAACCGTGCGCACCGAGTACGGCTCGGTCCTGCGGCTGAAGGGCTGAACCCCTCCACGCCGGGCCTGCAACGGGCCCGGCGCTCGTTCCCTGCGCGGTGATTCGCCGCGTGGCCGGCCGCGTGCCGGTGTCCCTCCGAATCCTTTTCCCCTTTTGCCGGCAGCCAATGGCACGGCGATTGCATCGTCGTGGTCAGGCAACGGATGCCCGCCATGCGCGGGCCGGACGGAACGGGATGAGCATATCGCTGGACAAGGCGCTCGGGATTCTGCCGGAGTCGGTGAACCTGCGTTCGCAGCGCATGGAGGTTCTGAGCTCGAACATCGCCAATGCCGACACCCCCGGCTACAAGGCGCGCGACCTGGATTTTCGCAGCCAGCTGGAGGCGGCTTCGGGTGGTGGTGGCCAGCTTCAGCTCAGCCAGACCCGCGCGGGTCATCAGGATCCGGGGACGGCTGCCGCGGGCACCGGGGCCGAGCTCAAGTACCGCATCCCTTCGCAGCCGTCTCTGGACGGCAATACCGTGGATCCGCAGATGGAGCGGGCGGCGTTCGCCGAGAACTCGGTCAAGTACCAGAGCAGCCTCGAATTTCTCAATCGCCGGGTTTCCGGCATTCGCGATGCCTTCCGGGGCAATCGCTGAACCTGACGGGAGGCCACTGCCGTGAGTGATCTGTTCAATCTGTTCAATACCTCGGCTTCGGCGCTGACGGCACAGTCGGCGCGGCTGAATACGGTGTCTTCGAACCTGGCCAACGCCAATACGGCGGCCGGCAGCGCGGAGGAGGCCTATCGCGGGAAACACGTGCTGTTCCAGGCGGCGATGGACCAGGCCAACCGCGACGGTACCGCGACGCCGGTGCGGGTGGCCGGGATCGAGGAGTCGGACGCCGAGCCGCAGATGCATTACGAGCCCCATCACCCGAAGGCAAACGACGATGGCTACATCTTTCGCCCGGCGGTCAGCGTGGTCGAGGAGATGGCCAACATGATGTCGGCCTCGCGCAATTACGAAGCCAACGTCGAAGTCATGGACACCACCCGCCAGTTGATGATGCGCACGCTGCAGATGGGCGGACAAGGCTAGGAGACCGGAAATGAACGGACTGACACCCGACATGCTGGAAGGGGCGGGGATTCGCACTGACCGCCAGGCCCAGCGAGACCGTCAGGAGAAGGAAGGCGGGCCGGATCAGCTGGGACAGGAGGACTTCCTCAAGCTGATGACGACCCAGCTGCAGAACCAGGACCCGTTCGAGCCGATGGAAAACGGGGACTTCATCGCGCAGATGGCGCAGTTCTCGAGCGTCACCGGGATCCAGCAGCTGAACGAGTCGTTCGAGGGCTTCGCCCAGTCAATGGGACAGAACCAGGCGGTGCAGGGCGCCAACCTGGTCGGCAAGGATGTGCTGGTGCCGGTGGAGTTCGGCCAGCTGGGCCCCGAGGGCGGCATGAGCGGAGCGTTCGAACTGGGGGCCTCGGCCGAGTCGGTGGAGGTCGAGATCATGAACGGGGCCGGCGAGCGCGTGCGGCGCATGAATCTCGGCGCGATGGGCGCCGGGCTGCAGGACTTCCAGTGGGATGGCCTGACCGACAACGGCCAGCGCGCGCCGGCCGGGGTCTACGAGGTACGGGCGACCGCGCGCAGCGGGGAGCGCACCGAATCGCTGGAGACCTTTCTTAACCAGCGCGTGGACAGCGTCTCCATGGGCGGGGAGAAAAACGGCCTGGCACTGAATGTGCAAGGTGTGGGCGAGATCGATTTTTCGGACGTACGCCGGATTTCCGGCTGACGCCCGACACAAAAACAACCGGAGGAACGGAACATGCCCTTCAACATCGGATTGAGCGGACTGAACTCGGCCCAGGCCGACCTGGACGTGACCGGCAATAATGTCTCCAACGCCGGGACCACGGGGTTCAAGCAGTCGCGCGCGGAGTTCGGGGATGTCTACGCCCAGTCGTTCGGCGGCACCAACCAGACGACCGTAGGCGCGGGTTCGCGCCTGCTGGCGGTGACCCAGCAGTTTACCCAGGGACAGACGGAATTCACTGAAAACGGACTGGATCTGGCGATCGACGGAGAGGGGTTCTTCCAGCTCAATGACCGTGGCAACACGGTGTACAGCCGCGCCGGAGAATTCCAGGTCGATCGCGACGGCTTCATCGTTAACAGCCAGGGCCAGAACCTGCAGGGCTATATCGCCGAGGACGGCGATGCGGAGCCGGCGGATCTCGGCGGTACCCCCGGCAATCTCCGGCTGGACACGGGCGAGGGCGCGCCGCGGCGGACCGAGGAGATCGACGCCCAGCTGAATCTGCGTTCCGACGCCGAGGTTATTGCGGGTGGTTTCGAGACCGACAACGGCGCGGCCGTGCCGGACAGCTACAACTTCTCCACTTCGCTGACGGTGTACAACGGCCAGGGCGAGGCCCAGGACGCTGAGGTGTATTTCACGAAGGTGGATGACAACGAGTGGGAGGCCTACGTCGCGGTCAACGGCGAGGTGGTTAACGAGAACGATCCCAAGGAGCTGGTTTTTGATGCCAACGGAGAACTGGATTTCGACGAGATGCCGGATGACGATGCGACGTTCACCTTCGATCCCGGTGATGCATTTGATGACGGCACCGAGATCGAGATCGACTTTGCCGGAACGACCCAGTACGGCACCGATTTCGGCGTCAGCGACCTGAGCCAGGACGGCTATGCCCCCGGCACGTTGACCGACATCGATATCGACAACGAGGGCGTGGTGTTCGCCCGCTACAGCAACGGCCAGTCGGACGTACTGGGCCAGGTGGTGCTGGCGAACTTCGACAATCCCCAGGGCCTGGAGCAGCTCGGCAACAACAACTGGGCGGAGACCTTTGCTTCCGGCGGGCCGACGGTCAATGCCCCGGGAGCGGCCGGTACGGGATTGCTGCAGGCCGGAGCCCTCGAGGCCTCCAACGTGGATATCGCACAGGAGCTGGTGAACCTGATCACCGCTCAGCGCAACTTCCAGGCCAATTCCCAGACGATCTCCACGGCCGACACCGTGACCCAGACCATCATCAACATCCGCTAGGGCGGTAACCGGAGGATCCTGCGGGAGGCCGAACCATGGATCGTTTTCTCTACATCGCGATGTCGGGGGCCCGGGAGGTCGAGCACGCCCAGGCCGTCAATAATCACAACCTGGCGAACGCCAATACCGACGGCTTCCGGCAGGCACTTGCCACCGCGGACACCGTCCCGGTGCGCGGCCCGGTCTACGACACGCGCGACTACGTACAGGTGGGGAACGAGGCGGCCGACTTCTCTCACGGGACGCTGCGCAGTACGGGGCGTGATCTGGACGTGGCCATCCAGGGCGAGGGCTTCATCGCCGTGCAGGGGCCGGACGGGCAGGAAGGCTATACCCGCGCCGGCAACCTGCAGGTGGATGGCTTCGGTCTGCTGCGCACCGCGGACGGGATGCAGGTGATGGGTGACGGCGGGCCGATCGCGATTCCGCCGGCGGAGAAGGTGGAGATCGGCACCGACGGGACCATCAGCGTCCGGCCCCAGGGCGCCCCGGCGGATGCCCTCGCGGCGGTGGAGCGCATCCGTCTGGTCAATCCGGATGTCGAGGATCTCGAACGGGGCGAGGACGGACTGTTCCGCCTGCCGGACGGTGAAGAGGCCGCGGCAGACGCGGACGTGACGCTGGTATCCGGCACGCTCGAGAGCAGCAACGTGAACACCGTCGAGGCGCTGACGCGGATGATCGAGCTGTCGCGAACCTTCGAGACCCAGATCAAGATGATGGACACCGCCAACACGCTGGAACAGAGCAGCAACCGGCTGCTCGGCATGGGCTGACCGGGATGATCCCGACGCGGCCCCGACTGACAGGAGAAACGCCATGAACCAGGCACTGTGGATCGCCAAGACCGGACTCGACGCGCAGGACACGCGCATGTCGACCGTGGCCAACAACCTGGCCAACTCGAGCACCACCGGCTTCAAGAAGGACCGGGCGGTATTCGAGGACCTGATCTACCAGACCGTGCGCCAGCCGGGCGCGCAGGCGACCCAGGATCAGCAGCTGCCTTCGGGCCTGCAGATCGGCACCGGCGTGCGCACGGTCAGCACCGAAAAGATGTTCGAACAGGGCAACCTGCAGCAGACCGAGAACTCGCTGGACGTCGCCATCGAGGGCGACGGTTTCTTCCAGGTGCTGATGCCCAACGGTGACATCGGCTACACCCGCGACGGCAGCTTCCAGGTGAATTCCGACGGCCAGGTGGTGATGTCCAACGGCTATCCGCTGCAGCCGGGCCTGTTCGTGCCGGATGATGCCGAGTCGATCGACATCGGCAAGGACGGCACCGTGACCGCTCGCATTACGGGGCAGGCCGAACCGGTCGACCTGGGGCAGATCCAGCTGGCGGACTTCGTGAACCCCGCGGGCCTGGAGGCGGTGGGCGAGAACATCTTCAAGGAGACCGCGGCTTCCGGCGTGGCGCAGCAGGCCAACCCCGGGCTCAACGGCGTGGGCACGGTGATCCAGGGCTCGCTGGAGACCTCCAACGTGAATATCGCCGAGGAGCTGGTGAACATGATCGAGACCCAGCGGGCCTACGAGGTCAACTCCAAGGCCATCTCCAGCGCCGACCAGTCGCTGCAGTTCATCAACCAGACCATCGGGTGATCGCATGAACCGCGCGACGCTTCCCCTCGCTCGCCGGCTGGCTCCGCTGGCCCTGGTCCTGCTCGGCGGCTGCGCCAGCATGCCGCATGACACCACCCCCGGCGATGCGCCCGAGTATCACGCCGTGCAGCCGCCGGAACCGGTCCCGCAGGCCCAGAACAACGGCAGCATCTATCAGGCTTCGCATTCGCACGGCCTGTTTACCGATCCCAAGGCTGCCCGGGTCGGCGACATCCTGACCGTGGTCCTGGCAGAGAGCACCGACGCGCAGAAATCGTCGTCCACCAGCACCAGCAAGGATTCGGACCTGGATCTGGGCAATCTCGAGGCCTTTGGCGGCGAGGCGACCCGCAGCGGGCGGCCGCTGTTCGGGGTGAGCAATAACAGCTCGCGCGGCTTCGACGGCGGCGGCGATTCGAGTCAGAGCAACCAGCTGGAGGGGGAGATCACGGTCACCGTGGCCGAGGTCCTGCCCAACGGCAACCTGGTGATCCAGGGCGAGAAATGGCTGGGCATCAACCAGGGCGAGGAATACGTGCGGCTGCGCGGGATCGTGCGGCCGCAGGACGTCAATGCCGACAACACGGTGCTGTCGGGACAGGTGGCCGACGCCCGCATTTCCTATGGCGGCAGCGGGTTCATTGCGGACAGCAACACCCCCGGGTGGATCACCCGTTTCTTCAACAGCCCGCTGTGGCCCTTTTAGGACGAGGTGGACATGAACGCACAAACGCGCAACGGGTTTCGTGAGGGGATCCGCGAACGGATGCGTCAGGTCGCGTGGCTGGCGGGCTCCGCCGGTCTCCTGGTGGCCCTCGGGCTGCAGGGTGCGGCCGCGCAGACCGCGATCCAGCAGCAGGCCATGGCCCAGCAGCCGAACCACGGCGGTTCGGGCATCGTCGAGCGGGTGAAGGACCTGGCCAGCGTGTCGGGCGTGCGCCAGAACCAGCTGATTGGCTACGGCCTGGTGGTGGGGCTGGACGGCACCGGTGACCAGACGACCCAGACCCCGTTCACGGTGCAGAGCCTCAACAACATGCTGACCCAGCTCGGTCTGACCCCGGACGAGGGGGCCAACCCGCAGCTGCAGAATGCCGCGTCGGTGATGGTAACCGCGGACCTCCCGCCATTCGCCAAGCCGGGCCAGGAGATCGACGTAACGGTGTCGTCCATGGGCAATGCCGATTCGCTGCGCGGGGGCACCCTGCTCATGACCCCGCTGAAGGGTGCCGATGGCGAGACCTACGGCATCGCCCAGGGCAACCTGATCGTCGGCGGGTTCGATGCCGAGGGTGCCGACGGATCGAGCATCACGGTCAACGTGCCGAGTGTCGGGCGCATCCCCAACGGGGCCACGGTGGAACGTGAGGTGCCGACCGCGTTCGCCTCCGGCGATACCGTGACCCTGGATCTCAACCGGCCCGATTTCACCACGGCCACGCGCCTGACGGAGACGGTCAACGAGACCTTCGGCGCGGGTACCGCTCGGGCGCTGGACGGTTCGTCGGTGCAGGTTCGGGCGCCGTCGGATCCCAGTCAGCGGGTCAGCTTCGTCGCGGAACTGGAAAACCTGCCGGTGGAGCGCGGCGAGGCCCCGGCCCGAGTGATCGTCAACTCGCGCACCGGCACCGTGGTGATCGGTTCCAGCGTGCAGGTATCGCCGGCCGCGGTGTCGCACGGCAGCCTCACGGTGACCATCACCGAATCGCCGGAAGTGGTGCAGCCGCTGCCGCTGGCTCCGGGCGAGACCGCGATCCAGCCGGAGACCGACATCGCGATCGAGGAGGAGAACAACCCGATGTTCCTGTTTGACGCGGGGACCTCGCTGGACGAGATCGTGCGTGCGGTGAACAACGTCGGCGCGGCTCCCAGCGACCTGGTGGCCATCCTGCAGGCCCTGCGCGAGGCAGGCTCGCTGCGGGCGGAGCTGGTGGTGATCTGATGATCGGGCCGAGCGGAGAAAGCCGGATGCAGGCGCAGTCGGCGATGGCGTCCGATCCGTCGGGGCTGCACGAGCTTTCGCGAGCCGCGCGCGGCGGGGGTCGCGAGGGCATGGAAGCGGTCGCGCGCGAGTTCGAGGCGATGCTGGTCGGCCAGATGCTCAAGCAGATGCGCGAGGCTTCGCTGGGCGACGGGATCTTCGAGAACGAACAGACCGAAATGTATCAGGAGATGTTCGACCAGGAGGTCGCGCGCTCCGTCAGTCAGGGTGAGGGTCTCGGGCTGCGCGAGGCGTTGATCCGTGACATGGAGCGCAATGCACCCACCGATCCCGAGGTCCTGCACGATCCGGAACGCCAGCAGAACCTCGAGGCGCCACGGCGCAACGAGAGCCTGACCCCCATGCGGCCGCGTGAGGACGGGGAACGGCCCGCGGCGCCTGCGGATGCGGCGGATGCGGTGGATGGGGCGGGCCCCGGCGGGACGGCGGAACAGGCCGGGGCGGGCGATGCGCCGCGGTCGATGCCGGAGGCGGCCGGCGGCCCCCGGGTCGACTGGCCGCCGCGCAATCCGGACGAATTCCTGGAAAAGCTCGGGCCGGCGGCTGAACGGGCCGCGGCCGAGCTGGGTGTGGATGCATCGGTGCTGCTGGCGCAGAGCGCGCTGGAAACCGGCTGGGGGCAGCATGTGCCCAGCCGTACGGACGGCGAGCCCAGCTTCAACCTGTTCGGCATCAAGGCCGATCGTTCGTGGAGCGGGGAGTCGGTCTCGGTGGGTACCCTGGAGTACCGCGACGGTGTGGCACAGCGCGAACAGGCGCGTTTCCGCGCCTATGACGATCCGGAACGCTCGTTCGCGGACTACGTCGACTTCATCCGTAGCAATCCGCGCTACGAGCGGGCCCTGCAGGCAGGCGACGACGCGACCTACGTGCGCGAGCTGCAGGCGGCGGGTTATGCCACCGATCCGCGCTATGCGGAAAAGATCCTGGATCTGCGTGACCGGGTGGCGCAGGCCCGCGAGCCGGTCCATGCTCAAGTCTCGGCCGGCTCGGCCGATAACCCGGTCGAGGGGTGAAGCATGCATAACACGGATCGCGTACAACAGGGTTCCCACCGGCCACGGAGGATGGCGTCATGAGTTCCCTCAACATCGGGACGTCGGGGCTGCTCGCGTATCAGCGGGCGATCAGCACCACCAGCAACAACATCGCCAATGCCTCCACCGAAGGCTACTCCCGGCAGTCGACCTCCCTGGCGAACCGGCCGCCGCAGTTCCTGGGCGGCAACTTCCAGGGGCAGGGCGTCGAGGTCGATAACATCCGCCGGATCTCCGACCAGTTCGTGAACAACCAGCTGCGGGATGCGACCTCGGAGAACGCGAATGCCGAGACGCGGGTGCAGATCGCCAACCGGATCGACAACCTGCTGGCGGACGAGGCCTCGGGGCTGCAGCCGGTGCTGCAGAGCTTCTTTGATGCGGCCCAGGATGTCAGCAGCGATCCGACTTCCAGTTCCGCGCGCGAGGTATTCCGCACCGAAGCCGAATCGCTGGTGGAGCGACTGGGTTCCATCGACAGCCGCCTGCAGGAACAGCGCCAGATCGTCAACGGCCAGATCGAGACCGGGGTGCAGGAGGTCAACGACCTGGCCGATGCCCTGGCCGACGTGAACCGTGCGATCGTCTCGGGTTCGACCCAGGGCACCCCCAACGACCTGCTGGATCAACGCGACCGGCTGATCAACGACCTCGCGGAAAAGGTCGACGTGCGCACCGTGGAGCAGGATGACGGGGCTCTGAACGTGTTCGTCGGCAACGGACAGGCGCTGGTGCTGGGGGGCGATGCGCGCGAACTGCGCGCCGAACCGCTGTCCGGTGATCCGGAACGCCTCGACATCGGCGTTGCCAGCGGCGACGGCACCGCGAGCATCTCGCGCTTCATCCGGGGTGGCGAGCTCGGCGGCCTGCTGGAGATGCGCGGCGGTATGCTGGACGAGGCGCAGAACACGCTGGGCCAGATCGCGCATGCGGTGGGCGAGAGCTTCAACGAACAGAACCGGCGCGGGCTGGACCTCAACGGCGAGCAGGGCGAGGCGATCTTCGGCCTGGGCGAGCCGCGGGTCTGGGGAGCCGGGGATCCGAAGCCGGAGAGCAATCCCGAGGTGAGCATCGCGGACGCCGGGGCTCTGACCACCAATGACTACCGCCTGCGGCGCGACGAAAACGGGGATTACGAGCTGCGTCGGCTGCCGGACAATCGGGTCATTGATGACGATGATTACGAAATCGACGATGTTAATGACGAGATCCGCGTGGATGGCATGGTCATCGACGTCGGCGAGCTCGAAGACGATGGCGTCACGGGGGAGTGGCTGATTCAGCCGACCCGTAGCGGCGCCAGTCAGATGGAAGTCCTGATGCAGGACGGCGACGAGCTCGCCGCCGCGGCGGCGCTGCGGGCCCGGGAGGGCGACGGGAATCAGGGTGATGCCACGGTGAGCTCGATCGCGGCCACGGATCCGGATTCCGAGGCGTTCGACGGCAGCATCGACGGTCTCGAGGTGAGTTTCAACGGTACCGACTTCGAGCGAGGGGACGGCGGCACCATTGATACGGAAGAGGTGGATAATGGCGTCTACCGAGTCAGCGGTGACGGCTGGGAGATGGAAGTCCGCGGAACCCCCGAAGATGGCGATACGTTCGAGGTGTTCACCAACGAGAACCGCGAGGGTGACAACCGCAACATGCAGGCGATGAACGCGCTGGCCGAGGAGGACATCGTCGAGGGGCGGCGCAATTTCGGCGACGCCTACAACAGCCTGATCGCCAGCGTCGGCACGCAGACCCGTCAGGCGCAGGTGGCGGAGGAATCGGCCAGTGCCCAGCTCGATCAGGCGCGGGACCAGCGCGAGGCGGTGTCCGGCGTGAACCTGGATGAGGAGGCGGCGGACCTGCTGCGCTATCAGCAGGCCTATCAGGCGTCGGCGCAGGTGATCCAGATCGGCAACAGTCTGTTCGACAGCCTGCTGGGCGCGGTGCGCGGCTGATGACCCTGCCCGCGGGCGGCAATGACAAGAAGCGGACGGGATGCCACGGCATCCGGGGATGAAACGATGCGTGTATCGACGACCCAGATCTTCCAGACCGGAATCGACCAGATCCAGCGCAATCAGGCGGAAATCAACCGCACGTCGCTGCAGCTGGGCTCGGGGGAGCGCATCCTGACGCCCTCCGATGATCCGAGCGGGGCGACCCAGACCAACCAGTTCGAACGCATCATCAAGGCCACCGAGCAGTACCAGCGCAACATCGACAATTCCCAGCCGCGGCTGCAGCAGCAGGAATCCCTGATGCAGTCGGGCACCGATGCCCTGCAGCGGGCGCGCGAGCTGGTCATCGCCGGCAACAACGACAGCCAGACCGACGAGACGCGGCGCTACCAGGCGAACGAGCTGCGCCAGCTGCGCGACGAACTGTTCGAGATTGCCAACACCCGCGATCCCAACGGCGAGTACATCTTTGCCGGGACCAATTCGCTGGAGCAGCCGTTCAAGCAGGATGGCGAGGGGACGGTCCGCTATGAGGGTGCCGAGGGCACCGGCAGCGTGCGTGAGGTCGAGATCTCGCCGACCCGAACGGTCCCCGTCGGCGATACCGGCGCCGACGTGTTCATGAATATCCCGGAGAACGATGGTCGCACCACGGCCGATGTAACCAACCGGGAGGCGGACAGTCTGCTGATCGTCGACAAGGCCGAGGTGTACGACGTACGCGAACTGGATCGGGAGGACTACACCATCGAGTTCGCGGAGAATGTCGATGGCGAGATGACCTACAGCGTGCTGGATGCGGACGACGAGGCTGTCGACGGACCCGACGGAGAGCCACTGGACGGACAGCCGTTCGTGTCGGGTGAATCCATCGATTTCGCCGGGCGTTCGGTGACGATCAGCGGTGATCCGGTCGACGGCGACGAGGTGGTTTCGCGGCCGGCCGAAAACAAGGACATTTTCTCCACGCTGGACGACATCATCGGCGCGCTGGAGGACGGGACCGGTACGCGGGAGAATCGGGCCAATCTGGCCACCGCCACCAATACGGCCCTGGCCGACATGGACGCCGCGCTGGGAAACTTCAACGAGATCCGGGCCGACGTGGGCTCGCGGCTGAAGACCATGGACGACCAGAGCGAGCTCAACGAGGACCGGCTACTGGATCTGGAGACCGCCGTTTCGGAGATCCGCGATCTGGATTATGCCGAGGCCATCAGCCGCTTCAACCAGCAGCAGGTGGCGCTGCAGGCCGCGCAGCAGACCTACAGCGAGACCAGCCGGCTGTCGCTGTTCGATTTCATTTGACGCGCCGCGAGCCCGGGCCGATGATGCCGGCGGACCTTCCTCGAGATCCCTGACATGGCTCAACGTGATTCCTCCGGCAAGGGTGTGGCCGGCTCCACCGGCCGCCCGCCGCGCTATCTTCTGATCCTGCTCGGCCTGGCGATCATCTGGGCGGGCTTCTGGGGCTGGGTGCAGTTGCAGTCCGGCGAGCCGAAGTCCGTGGAACTGGATGTTGTGGAGCAGGAGGCGCTGGACGAGAAGCTGCAGGCCCTGGAACGTACGCGTGAACCGGCGCGGCCGCGCCCGGATGCGGATCGCGGCGAGGCCATCGTGGACCTGGACGATCCCGATGCCGAACCGCTGGTGCCCGAACTCTATGAAGAAAAGCCGGCTGCCCGGCGCATCTCGTTCTCCGAGCGCGAACTCAACGCCCTGATCGCCCGTGATCCGGACCTGGCCAACCGGGTGTCGGTGCGGCTGACGCCGGGGCAGGTCAGCACGCGCGTGCGCGTGGATGTCCCGGCGGACGTACCGCTGCTGGGCGGGCGCACGCTGAACGTCAATTCCGGCGTACATTTCGAGACCACCGAAGACGAAGGCGTGCGTGCGCGCCTGGTCGGGGTCAGCGTGGCCGGGATCCCGCTGCCGGATGCCTGGCTGGGCGGGCTGAAGGACGAGGACCTGCTGGCCCTGGAGCCGTTTCGGGGCCTGGGCGCCGGGATCGAGTCGGTGGAGGTCGACGAGGGGGCGATGACCCTGCAGCTCGCCCCCTGACCCTTCCGGCCCGGACGGATCAGGCCCGGACGACTCAGGCCCTGAAGAGTCAGGTAATCACGTCGGGGCGTTCGCGCCCCGTCAGCGCCGGGATGTCGCCCAGGTCGCCGGCGGCGTCGATCAGTGGCCGCAGCACCTCCTGCGGATCCAGGTCGAGCCTTGCCGGGTCGGTTTCGTGCTGTTCGATGTACAGGCGCAGCGTCGCCCCCTCGGTGCCGGTGCCCGACAGCCGGAAGACGATGCGCGCACCGCTCTCGAACATCACCCGCAACCCCTGGCCCTCGGCCACCGAGCCGTCCACCGGATCGGTGTAGGCGAAGTCGTCGGCCGCGCGCACCGTCTGTCCGGCGAGCGACTGTCCCGGCAGGGTGGCCAGCCGGTCGCGCACGCGATCCATCACCGCCTCGGCGTGTTCACTGCGGATCCCCTCGTAATCGTGCCGAGTGTAGTAGTGCCGGCCGAAACGCTCCCAGTGCTCGCGCACGATGGTCTCCACCGACTGCCGGCGCACGGCGAGCAGGTTGAGCCAGAACAGGACCGCCCACAGGCCGTCCTTCTCGCGGACGTGGTCGGAGCTGGTGCCGAAGCTCTCCTCGCCGCACAGGCGGATGCGCCCGTCGTCCAGCAGGTTGCCGAAGAACTTCCAGCCGGTGGGCGTCTCGTAGCAGGGGATGCCCAGGGCCTCGGCCACGGTGTCCACCGCCTGGCTGGTGGGCATGCTGCGCGCCACCCCGCGCAGGCCATCGGCGAAGGCCGGGATGTGGTGGGCGTTGGCCGCCATGATGGCGAGACTGTCCGACGGGGTGACAAAGAAATGCCGCCCGAGGATCAGGTTGCGGTCCCCGTCGCCGTCGGAGGCGGCGCCAAAGTCCGGGGCGTCGCGGCCGAACATCGCCTCGCGCAGCCGGCGCGCGTGGGCCAGGTTGGGGTCGGGGTGTCCGCCGCCGAAATCGCCCAGTGGTTCTGCCCGCAGGATGCTTTCCGGGGCCGCCCCCAGGCGGTCCACGAGCAGGGTTTCCGCATACGGGCCGGTCACCGCGTGCATGGCATCGAAGCGGAGTCGGAAGTCGCCGGCCAGCAGCTCGCGAATGGCGTGGAAATCGAACAGCTCGTCCATCAGATCCGCGTAGGCGGCGACCGGATCGACCACCTCCACGTCCATGCCGTTCAGGGTGGTCGCCTGCAGATGATCCAGGTCCACGTGCACCGCTTCCTTCAGGATGCGGTAATGGGTGATGGCCTGGCTGCGGGCGTGGATGGCGTCGGTGACCGAGGGCGGGGCCGGGCCGCCGGCGGCGGTATTGAACTTGATGCCGAAGTCGCCCTCCGGCCCGCCAGGATTGTGCGAGGCGGAAAGGATCAGGGCCCCGGTGGCACCGCGGCTGCGGATGAGGTGGCTGGCGGCCGGCGTGGACAGCAGCCCGCCGCGCCCGACCACCACCCGGCCGACGCCGTTGGCGGCGGCCATGCGCAGGATGGTCTGGATCGCCTCGCGGTTGTGGAAACGGCCGTCCCCGCCCAGCACCAGTTCGGCCCCTTCCAGCGCGGGCTGGCTGTCGAATACGGCCTGGACGAAGTTCTCCAGGTAATGCGGCTGGCGGAAGCGGCTGACGCGCTTGCGCAGACCCGACGTGCCTGGCTTCTGGTCTTCGAACGGATGGGTGGTGACGACGCTGATGTCCATGTGCTGCGTGACTCCCCTGACTTTATCCCGACGGTAGCAGAAACGTACAGGGGTGTCCGCCCTGAGCGCCGGGATGCCGGACGGTGGCGGCGCAGGGCTGTTAGACTCCGCCGCCATGTTGCTGGACAGCCGTACCCCCGCGTACCTCCAGCCGCGGCCCGTCACCTTCGCCGCGTTGATGGAGCTCTACGAGGACAACTATCTGCAGTTGCGCCGCCTGTGTCCTGATCCCGCCGCCGTGGGCGGAGGGGCCGTATCGCGCGTGGACGGGGCCCTGGACCTTCATCTGGAGGTGCTGGAGCGCACCCGTTACACCACCACGCTGCGCCTGACCTACCGCTTCGGCGAAGGCGACCGGGTGCGCGAGCAGCCGGACGTGCGGGTGCGCATGTTCCACGACGCCCGCCAGGCCGAGGTGCTGGGGCGCTACTGCCGCAGCACCGGGGAAGACCGCATGATCGATACCCTCGCGGGCCAGCCGGGCCTGGGGTGTCGCTGGCGGCACAACCGTTTCCTGTACAAGTGGCTGCGCTACTGCCTGCGTCAGGGGCATCGTTTCGTGGCCGACGGCTCGGCGGCCCCGGCCGCGCCGGTCAGTGGCGAGACCCCGGAGGTCTGAGCGCCGCCCGGATCATCCCGGGGAATAGTCCAGCGGGAGCGCGGTGCGGTCCAGCACCCGGCGCAGCACGAAGCTGGAGTGCACGCTGTCCACTCCCTCCAGCCTGGTGATGCGCCGCAGCAGGAATTCCTGATAGGCATCCATGTCCGGGACCACCACCTGCAGCATGTAGTCGGCTGCCTGGCCGGTGATCAGGTAGCAGCGCTGGACCTCGGGGTAGGTGGCCACCGTTTCCTCGAAGTGGGCGAAACGTTCCGGGGTGTGCCGATCCATGCCGATATGGATCAGCGCGGTCAGCTCCAGGCCCAGACGCCTCCGGTCCAGCAGGGCCACGCGCTGCAGGATGATCCCGGCACTTTCCAGGGCCCGTACCCGACGCAGGCAGGGTGACGGACTGAGCCCCACGCGCTCGGCCAGCGCCTGGTTGGAGATGCCGGCATCCTCCTGCAGGATCTCGAGGATGCGGCGGTCGTAGCGATCGAGGCGGTGCAGTTCGTTTTCCATGAGCCGAATCTTGCGCGCACGGGCCATCCGGCGCAATCCCGTGGCGAAAAGAAAGCGGCATGGGGGTAATTCGCAATTCCCTGCGGCGAACTCTGCGTTATTCTGTTGTCCCAAGAAGAAAGCCGTAAGTATCCGGATTCAGGAGACCGATCGTCATGAGTTTCGATCACACCAAGTACGCCCCCTTCCCGCCGATCGACAAGGCGGACCGGCGCTGGCCGGCGCAGCGCACGACAGCGGCCCCGCGTTTCTGCGCGGTGGACCTGCGCGACGGGAACCAGGCGCTGGTGCACCCGATGAGCGTGGAGCAGAAGATGCGCTTCTTCGAGGTGCTCGTGGACATCGGGCTCAAGGAGATCGAGATCGGCTTTCCGGCCGCCTCGCAGATCGACTTCGACTTCACCCGCCGGCTGGTGGACGAGCAGCGCATCCCCGAGGGCGTGTACGTGCAGGTGCTGACGCAGGCGCGCGAGGATCTGATCGCGCGGACCTTCGAAGCCCTGGAGGGTGTGCCGCGCGCGGTGGTGCACGTGTACAACTCGACCAACCCGGCGCAGCGCGAGCAGGTCTTCCGCATGGACCGCGACGGCATCCGCGGCATCGCCGAGAACGGCGCGCGCTGGGTGCGCGACTACGCCGCGAAGTACCCGCAGACCGACTGGGTCTTCCAGTACTCGCCGGAGAGCTTCTCCACCACCGAGCTGGACTACGCCGTCGAGGTGGTCGACGCAGTGACCGCGATCTGGCGCCCGGATCAGGGCCAGAAGGTGGTCATCAACCTGCCGGCCACGGTGGAGTCGGCCACGCCCAACGTGTTCGCCGACCAGGTGGAGTGGTTCTGCGATCACGTGCAGCACCGCGAGCACATCTGCGTGTCGCTGCATACGCACAACGACCGCGGCACCGGCGTGGCCGCGGCCGAACTGGGCCTGCTGGCCGGGGCCGACCGCCTGGAAGGCACGCTGTTCGGTAACGGCGAGCGCACCGGCAACATGGACCTGGTCACCGTCGGCATGAACCTGTATTCGCAGGGCATCGATCCGACCATCGACCTGTCCGACATGGAGCGGTTGATGGAGGTGTACAAGGAATGCACCGACATGCCGATCCATCCGCGCCATCCGTGGGCCGGCGAGCTGGTCTACACCGCGTTCTCCGGCAGCCATCAGGACGCGATCCGCAAGGGTCTGGCGCACTACCGGGAGCACGGTGGTTACTGGAACGTGCCCTACCTGCCGATCGACCCGGGCGACCTGGGACGGCGCTACGAAGAGGTGGTTCGCATCAACTCGCAGTCCGGCAAGGGCGGGGTCACCCACGTGCTGGAGCGCGACTACGGCATCGAGCTGCCGCGCTGGCTGGCGGTGGAGTTCGCCCGCATCGTGCAGCAGGACGCCGAGGCCTCCGGCGAGGAAGTCACCTCGCAGCGCATCCACGAGCTGTTCGAAAAGCACTACCTGGCGCCGGTGCCGGGCTGGGATCTGGTGCGCTACGAAATGGAGAAGGAAGGGCCGGTGGTGCGCCTGGATGCCACCGTGGGCCCGCCCGGACAGGAGACCCGCCTGAACGGGGCCGGCCACGGCGCGGTGGAGGCGCTGGCCGAGGCGCTGCACGCCAGCCGCGGCGTGGAGGTGCGCGTCAGCCACTTCGACGAGCACGCGGTGGAGGCCGGGACCGAGGCGCGCGCGATGGCCGCGGTGGATGTCTCGGTGGACGGCGAGCGCTCGGTGGGCGTGGCCCTGGGGGAGGACACCACGGCCGCGACCCTGCAGGCGGTCCTGAACGCCGCCGGCCGGCGCCTGGGCAACGAGGCCCCGCGCATCCCGGACGCGGTGATGGCCGCGGCCAGCGCCTGACCGCCACCGGCTGAAGGCCCCGGAGAGCGGCGGAGCCGGTCGGGATCGGCCGCGGTTCCGCTGTTACCCCTTCCCCCCGCCGTCATCCGGGTTCAACATTGTGCCCGTGATGAGCAATGCGGCCCCCAGTCCCGATCCTGACGCTTCGCCGGTCCTCGGTGTGGGCGCCTACGCGCGCATCACCGCGAACTACTGGGCGTTCACCATCACCGACGGCGCGATCCGCATGCTGGTCGTGCTGTTCTTCCACCAGCTGGGTTACAGCCCGCTGGAGATTGCCTTCCTGTTCCTGTTCTACGAGCTGTTCGGGGTGGTCACCAATCTGACCGGCGGCTGGCTGGCCGCGCGGCTGGGAGTGAACACCACGATGATCGGCGGGACGCTGTTGCAGGTCGCCGCGCTGTTGATGCTCACGGTGCCCGAGGCGTGGCTGGGAGTGGCGTACGTGATGTTCGCGCAGGCCCTGTCGGGGATCGCCAAGGACCTGAACAAGATGAGTGCGAAATCCGGCGTGAAGCTGGTCGCCGGCGACGGCGAAGGGCGTCTGTTTCGCTGGGTCGCGGTGCTCACCGGCTCCAAGAACGCGCTGAAGGGGGTCGGTTTCTTCGTCGGTGGGGCGCTGCTGTACTCGGTCGGATTCCAGATGGCGCTGGTGGTCCTGGCCGGGATGCTCGCCGTGGTGATGCTGTTCTCGGTGGTCGGGCTGCCGCGTGGCCTTGGCAAGGTCGGCGGCAAGCCGAAGTTCACCCGGATGTTCTCCAACTCCACCGCGATCAACGTGCTCTCGGCCGCGCGCTTCTTCCTGTTCGGCGCGCGCGATGTCTGGTTCGTGGTCGCGCTGCCGGTGTTCCTGAGTGCCACGCTGGACTGGAACCACATGCAGGTGGGGGCGTTTCTGGCGCTGTGGGTGATCGGCTACGGCATCGTGCAGGCCTCGGTGCCGCGCCTGCTGGGCCGGGGCGGGGTGCATCCGACCGGGCTGACCGCGCGCCTGTGGGCGTTCGTTCTGATGCTGCTGCCGCTCGCCATCGTGATCGGCCTGGAGGCCGGCCTGGACCCGGCGTGGGTGCTGATGGTCGGGCTGGGCCTGTTCGGCGTCGTGTTCGCCATCAACTCCGCCGTGCATTCCTTCCTGATCCTCGACTACGCCGAGGCCGACCGCGTTGCGATGAAGGTCGGCTTTTACTACATGGCCAATGCCGGGGGGCGTCTGGTCGGGACCGTCGCCTCCGGTGCCATCTTCATGCTCTGGGGGCTGGAGGGGGCGCTTGTGGCCTCCACGCTGTTTGTCTTTGCCGCCTGGATGATCTCCTCGGCGCTGCCGCGCGAGGCCCTGCACGCCTGAACGATCCGGCGTGCCGAGCACGGTATGCCTCTGGTACGCTCACACCTGTCGTGGGATCCTGCACTGTCAATATCCATTCGAAGGGGAAGCGGGTGGCCGATCATCGAGGCTACATGACGCACGGCCACCTTCCGGTTCCGCTGCCGCGACCGTCACCCTGGACTGCGGCGTTCGCCGACGATGCGCTGGAGGCGCGGTTCCGCAGCGAGCGATCCCGCGGGATGCGAGTGACGTTTCTGGTGGTGCTCGCACTGATCCTGGCGATGCTGGCGGCGCTGGTGCCGCTGGATCTGGCGCAGCTGGAAGGCGGGTGGCTGGAAGTGGCGTTCGTGTTGCGGGGGGTATTCGCGGCGATGCTGCTCGGGGCGGCTCTGAGCGTATGGCGCTGGCCGGAGGGCCTGCTGACCATCGCGCCGCTGACGGGGCTCGGGGTAGCGTTGCTGACGCTGGCCCTGACTTTCGTCCACGGACTGGAGCACTCCAGTCCGGTCCTGGATACCAGCCAGTTCGCCTTTGTCGGGATGGTGTTCGTGCTGCTGTTGCCTAACACCGGGCGCTGGCGCTGGGGCCTGACCGGAGTTCTGCTGCTGGCGACGTGGGCGGTTGCGCTGGGCAAGACCGACGATGTGCAGGGGAGCGAGGCCCATCTGGCGGGACTGTTCGTCTCCTTCGTGCTGCTGGTCCTTCTGGCCATCGCCCATCGCGAGGACGTGCTGCGGCACTGGCAGTTTGCGGCGCTTGACCGGCTGGTGCGCATGTCCACCACGGATCCGCTGACCGGAGTGGCCAACCGGCGCGGATTCTTCGATGCCGCCGAGGCGGCCCGCCATCGCGCGCGTCTGGAGGAGGAGCCGCTGACGGTCGTGCTGCTGGATCTGGACCACTTCAAGGGCGTGAACGATCGTCACGGTCATGCAGTGGGCGACGAGGTCCTGCGCAGCGTGGCGCGCGTGCTCAGAGATACCCTGAAGCCCGGGGAGACCCTGGCGCGGCTCGGCGGTGAGGAGTTCGGCGTGCTGTTGCCGGGGATGTCCCTGGAGCAGGCGGAAAAGCGCGCTCAGGGCCTGCGCTCGGAGGTTCAGGCCCTTTGCGTACAGAGCGGGAGCGCGGTGGTGCGCATGACCGCGAGCGTGGGGGTCGCCGCCTGGATGCCGGAGGAGTCGATCGATGCGGCCCTCGGCCGGGCGGATCTGGGCATGTACGAAGCCAAGTCCGCCGGACGCAACTGCGTGCGCGCGGCTGCCGGAGACGCCGCCAGACCCGTGGTCAACTGAGCCGTGTCAGGCGGGCGGGCCGGAACCCTCCAGTTTCTCGATCACCGCCTGCAGGGCCCGCGAATGGTAGCGCGCGGCATGACGCACCCAACCCAGTGAACGCAGGACGGGCGGCCCGGGCCAGTCGAGCACCGCGAGCTCCTCGGTGGCCATGTCGCGCGGGAGAAAGCCGATGCCGAGGCCGGCGACGATCATCATGCGGATGACCTCCAGATAGGGACTCTCCTGGGCGGCGGCCGGGCGCAGCTCCGCCGTGGCCAGGGCCTGTTCAATCCGCCGACGGGTGGTGGAATCCACCGGGGGAAGGATGGCCGGCCAGTCCCGCAGGCGCGCGAGGGTGTCGCCGGGCGTACGGATGGCCTGCGCACGGGCGATCATGGGCACCAGTTCGTCGGTCCACACGGTCCGGGCCTCGATTCCGTCGGGCAGCGACTCGGGCAGCGTGGCGAGGGCCAGGTCGGCGTCGCCGTGCAGCACGGCCTGGATACCCGCTTCGGAGTCCATGAATGCCAGCTCGAGTTCGAGGTCCGGGTAGCGCCCGCCCAGCGCGGCCAGCGGGTCGGGCAGGCGGTGCAGCGCGATGTGATGGGAAGTGGCCAGGCGGATGCGACCGCGTACCACGGTGTCCAGATCGGCGATCTGCTGTTCGATCGCACGCAGCCGGGCGAGGATCTCGCGCGCCTCGGGCAGCAGGCGTTCGGCCACCTCGGTCGGGCGCACGCGCCGTCCCTGGCGCTCGAACAGCGGGCGTTCCAGGGTGGCCTCCAGGGCCTGAATGCGCTTGCTGATCGCTGGTTGCGTCAGGTGCAGACGTTCGGCTGCGGCGGAGAACGCACCCGTGTCGACCACCGCGACGAAGGCCTGCAGGGATTCGACACTCAGTTGTTCCGGGCGCATGCCTGTCTCTCCGGGGGTTGCGTGCGATAATGGCCGATTCGATGGCGGAATCCGGCTCGTCTGCCGCCGATGGATAACCGCATGGAATGATACGGATAAGAAATCGGATTTGAAAGAATATCGCGGCAGCCGCAGAGTGACGATGTGATCGGTAGGCCCGCCCGTAGGAGGCCAGCCCTCTGGCCGATTTGCCCCAACGTCGAATCGGCCAGAGGGCTGGCCTCCCACAGGGGGCTTTTACGGCCGTTCAGCGAAGATATGGCTCGGAATATCGCGGCGCGGCCGCGGGAGTGAGGAATGGCAGGCAAGACCCTGTACGACAAGTTGTGGGAGGCGCATGTGGTACGCGAGGAGCCGGACGGCTCGACGCTGCTCTACATCGATCGCCACCTGGTGCACGAGGTGACCAGTCCGCAGGCCTTCGAGGGTCTGCGCCTGGCCGGGCGCAAGCCGTGGCGCGGCGATTCCGTGCTGGCGGTGCCGGACCACAACGTGCCCACCACCAACCGCGATGCCGGGATCGAGGATCCGGTCTCGCGCACCCAGGTGGAGACGCTGGAGAGCAACGTGTCCGGCTTCGGGCTGAAGTTCTTTCCGATGGCCGACGTGCGCCAGGGCATCGTGCACGTGATCGGCCCGGAACAGGGCGCGACCCTGCCGGGGATGACCGTGGTCTGCGGCGACTCGCATACCTCCACGCATGGCGCGCTGGGCGCGCTGGCCTTCGGTATCGGCACCTCCGAGGTGGAGCATGTGCTGGCCACGCAATGCCTGTGGCAGAAAAAGACGAAGGCGATGCAGATCCGCGTGGAGGGCGAGCTGCGCCCGGGCGTGACCGCCAAGGATATCGTGCTGGCGATCATTGGCCGTATCGGCACCGCGGGCGGCACCGGCTATGCGATCGAGTTTGCCGGGTCGGCGATCCGCAGCCTGTCGCTCGAGGGGCGCATGAGTATCTGCAACATGTCCATCGAGGCCGGGGCCCGCGCGGGCATGGTCGCGGTGGACGAGAAGACCATCGAATACGTGCGTGGCAAGCCGCAGGCGCCCACCGGCGAGATGTTCGAACGCGCGGCCGAGTACTGGCGTACGCTGGTTTCCGACCCGGATGCCGAGTTCGACGCGGTGGTGGAGCTGGATGCCGCCGAGATCGCCCCGCAGGTCAGCTGGGGCACCTCGCCGGAGATGGTCGCGCCGATCGACGGCCGCGTGCCGGACCCCGCAGCCGAGTCCGACCCGGTACGTGCCGAGGGTATGCAGCGCGCGCTGGAATACATGGATCTGCAGCCGAATACGCCGATGACCGAGATCCGCCCGGACAAGGTGTTCATCGGCTCCTGCACCAATTCGCGCATCGAGGACCTGCGTGCTGCCGCCGAGGTGGTGAAGGGGCGCAGGAAGGCCGACAACATCAAGCTGGCGATGGTGGTGCCGGGCTCCGGACTGGTGAAGCAGCAGGCGGAGCAGGAAGGCCTGGACCGCATCTTCCTGGATGCCGGCTTCGAGTGGCGCGAGCCGGGCTGCTCCATGTGCCTGGCGATGAACGCCGACCGCCTGGAGCCGGGCGAGCGCTGCGCCTCGACCTCGAACCGCAACTTCGAGGGCCGCCAGGGGCAGGGCGGACGTACGCATCTGGTCAGCCCCGCGCTGGCCGCGGCCGCTGCCGTGGCCGGGCATTTCATCGAACCGTCCGAGCTGGAGGGCTGAGCGATGCAGGCCTTTACCGTACACAAGGGCATTGTCGCGCCGCTGGACCGCTCCAATGTGGATACCGACGCGATCATCCCCAAGCAGTATCTGAAGTCGGTCAAGCGCACCGGCTTCGGCCCCAACGCGTTCGATGACTGGCGCTACCTGGACCCGGGCGAGCCGGGCATGGACCACTCGAAGCGCCGGCCGAATCCCGACTTCGTGCTCAACCGGCCGCCGTATGACCAGGCGACCATCCTGCTGGCGCGCAAGAACTTCGGCTGCGGTTCCTCGCGCGAGCACGCGGTGTGGGCGCTGACCGACTTCGGCTTTCGCGCGGTGATCGCGCCGTCGTTCGCCGACATCTTTTTCTCCAACAGCTGCAAGAACGGGCTGCTGCCGGTGGTGCTGGCCGAGGACGAGGTGCAGAACCTGTTCGAGCAGGTCGAAGCGAATCCGGGCGCGCAGGTCGAGGTCAACCTGGAAGAGATGACCGTGACCGCGCCGGACGCTACGGTGTTCCGCTTCACGCTGGATGAGGACCGCCGCCACCGCCTGCTGCACGGGCTGGACGACATTGCCCTGACCCTGCAGCATGCCGATGACATCCGCGCCTATGAAGAGCGTCTGCGGCAGGAACGCCCGTGGATGGTGGAATAACGGTCGGATCGATCGGGCGCCGGGACGGGGTTACCCCCGTAGGAGGCCAGCCCTCTGGCCGATGGAGCCTGTCCTGGCGCCCCATCGGCCAGAGGGCTGGCCTCCTACGGGTGGAAAAGAAATTTGATGGATCTGATGGTTAGGAGAGGTTTGTGAACCGAATTCTGGTATTGCCCGGTGACGGGATCGGGCCCGAGATCGTGGCGGAGGCGCTGAAGGTGCTGGAACGCGTCGCCGAGATCGGCGGCCTCGAACTGGAGATCGAACAGGGCCTGATCGGCGGGGCGGCGCATGATGCGGCCGGGCACCCCTACCCCGAGGCGACGCGGGAGCAGGCGCGCCGCGCCGATGCGATCCTGCTGGGCGCGGTCGGCGGCCCGCAGTACGAATCCCTGGAACGCGATCTGCGCCCCGAGCGCGGCCTGCTGGGGATCCGTTCCGATCTCGAACTGTTCGCCAATCTGCGCCCGGCGATCCTCTACCCGCAGCTGGCTTCGGCCTCCACCCTCAAGTCCGAGGTGGTGAGCGGGCTGGATCTGCTGATCGTGCGCGAACTGACCGGGGGTATCTACTTCAGCCAGCCGCGCGGCATCGAGCAGCGTGACGGCGAACGCTACGGCTTCAATACCGCCGGCTACAGCGAGTCCGAGATCGAGCGCATCGCGCGGGTCGGATTCGAGGCCGCGATGAAGCGCAACAAGCGCCTGTGTTCGGTGGACAAGGCCAACGTGCTGGAGGTGTCCGAACTGTGGCGCGAGGTCGTCGAGCGCGTCGGGCAGGAGTTCCCCGAGGTCGAGCTGTCGCACATGTACGTGGACAACGCGGCCATGCAGCTGGTGCGCGATCCGAAGCAGTTCGACGTGATCGTGACCAGCAACATGTTCGGGGACATCCTGTCGGATGCCGCGGCGATGCTGACCGGGTCCATCGGCATGCTGCCCTCGGCCTCGCTGAACAGCGAGGGCGTCGGCCTGTACGAACCGATCCATGGCTCCGCGCCGGACATTGCCGGGCAGGGCAAGGCCAATCCGATGGCGACCGTGCTGTCGATTGCCATGATGCTGCGGCACAGCCTCAACCGCAACGACCTTGCCGAACGTCTGGAAGCCGCGGTGGGGAGGGTGCTCGATCAGGGCCTGCGGACCCCGGACATCCATGGCGACGGCATGCAGCTGGTGTCGACCCAGGGTATGGGCGATGCCCTGGTCGCTGCGCTGGACGACGCCTGACACCCTTTTTAACGTTACAGGACCCCGAAATGAGTGATCGCAAGTTCAACGTGGCCGTCGTCGGCGCCACCGGTGCCGTCGGCGAGACCCTGCTCTCCATCCTGGCCGAGCGCGACCTGCCGCTGGACCGGGTGCATGCCCTTGCCAGCGAACGCTCGGCCGGCAGCACCGTCTCCTACGGGAACCGCGAGCTGATTGTGGAGGACCTCGCGCAGTTCGATTTTTCGCAGGTGGATATCGGGCTGTTCTCGCCGGGAGCGTCGGTGTCGAAGGAATACGCGCCGAAGGCGGCTGCGGCCGGATGCGTGGTGATCGACAACACCTCGCAGTTTCGTTATGACCCCGAGATCCCGCTGGTGATCCCGGAGGTGAATCCGGATGCGGTGGGGGACTACGAGCGCCACGGGATCATCGCCAACCCCAACTGCTCGACCATCCAGATGCTGGTCGCGCTCAAGCCGCTGCACGACGCCGTCGGCGTGGAACGCGTGAACGTGGCCACCTATCAGGCGGTTTCCGGTACCGGCAAGGACGCGATCGAGGAGCTGGCGCACCAGACTGCGGCCCTGCTGAACGGTCGCCCGGTGGAATGCAGCGTCTACCCCAAGCAGATCGCGTTCAACGCGCTGCCGCATATCGATGTCTTCCAGGATAACGGCTACACCAAGGAAGAGATGAAGATGGTCTGGGAGACCCGCAAGATCATGGGCGACGAGTCCATCCAGATGAATCCCACGGCCGTGCGCATTCCGGTGTTCTACGGGCATTCCGAAGCGCTGCACATCGAAACCCGGGAGAAGATCTCGGCCGAACGCGCGCGCGAATTGCTGGCGGCCGCACCGGGTATCGAGGTGCTGGATCGCCACGAGGACGGAGGGTACCCGACCGCCGTGACCGAAAGCAGCGGTACCGATGCGGTTTACGTCGGCCGTATCCGCGAGGACATTTCGCATCCCCGCGGACTGGATATGTGGGTGGTTTCCGATAATGTGCGCAAGGGCGCAGCCTTGAACACGATCCAGATCGCCGAGGTTTTGATCCGCGATTACCTGTGATTAAATCCCACAATATGCCGGGGATCTGGTAGCCTCATTGTTCAAGGGGCCGGGCAACAGCCCGTGTCGGCAGAGACACGGGCGGCCCCGGACAGCAACCACGCACACACAGGGGGACGTTCGTGCGCAAGTTACTATTCGGGCTCATTATTCTTTTGCTGGTCGCGCCGGCCTCTTCCAGCTCCGTGGGGCTGGGCGATCCCCAGATCCGGTCCACGTTGAACCAGGCGCTGGATGTCCGGGTGGCGCTGCGCGGAGGGGCGGCGACCGATGAATCGCTGCAGGTGCGTCAGGCCTCCGAAGAACGGTACCGCCGGGCGGGACTGGACCGGGGCCGCGTGCCGGGGGACCTGCGGGTTGAACTGCGTGGCGAAGGGCAGGATCGCGAGGTCGTCCTGCGCACCCGCGAGCCCGTGCGCGAGCCCTACATCGGGCTCCTTCTGGAAGTCCGCTGGGACGGGGGGCGCAGTTATCGTGAACTCAACCTGCTGCTGGATCCTCCGGGAACGCTTCCGGATGATCGTGCGGCGGCACGCACCACCGCGACCGATGACGACCGCCGGGCCCCGCAGGACACCTATCGCGTACGCTCGGGCGACACGCTGTATGCGATCGTGCAGCGGGCCGGGCTGAGCGGGGTCAGCAACGAGCAGGCCATGCTCGCATTCCTGCGGGAAAATCCCGATGCCTTTATCGATGGCAACGTCAATGCGCTGCGTGCCGACGTGGAACTGAGCGCGCCCGATCGTGCGGCGCTGGAAGCGGTGGACGCCGCCGGGGCGCGCGAAGAGATCCAGCGTCAGACCGAAGACTGGCAGGCGCGTACGCGTCCCGAACCGGAGCCGGAGCCCGAGCCCGAGGTCGCCGAAGAGGTGACCGAGGAGGCGGATCCCGACGCGGCCGAAGAAGCCGTCGAGGAAGAGGTGAGAGACGAGCCCGAGGAAGACGCCGAAGCTCGTGAAGAGGAAGCCGAACGCGAAGACGGCGAAGCCGTGGCGGCCGAAGAAGACGCGGACGCAGTGGAAGACCGTCTCGAAATCGTTACGGACGTGCTGCCGGAAGGTGAGGAAGCGGCGCTGATCGCCGAATCGCCCGAAGTCGTCCAGGAGGCCCTGATCTCGCAGCGTGCCGAAATGGACGAAATGCGGGAAGAAATCGCTCGCATGCGCGAATCCCTGCAGGATCGCGAACAGGTGGCCGAGATCGCCAGCGAGGAACTGGCCACGCTGGAAGGCCAGCTCGCGGAGCTGCAGGACGAGCGGGCGGAACTGCGGGCGCGCATGGAAGAGGCCGAGGCCGAACGTGACGCTCCGCTGCACCAGCGGATCATGAACGACCCGCTGCTGATGATGATGGCCATCGCCCTGGTCGTGTTGCTGGTGCTGGTTCTGCTGGCATTCGCCCGCGGCGGTCGTGGTGGCGGCCCGGGTGGCCCGGGCGGCGACCGCAATGCCCGGGTGGACAACTCCGGCGTGAAGGCGACCCCGGATCCGCGCAGCGGCTACGAGGCCCGCGAGGAGGCGTCCGAGGCGTCCGTTTCGGGCGCCGCGGTGGCGGGTGCCACGGGGGTGGCTGCCGGAGGCGCCGTTGCCGCCTCGGCCGGTGACACCGATGCGGAACCGCAGGACGAGGCCCCGGCCACTCCGGCGCGCCCGGGCGGTGGGGACGACACGGGCATGAGCCAGGCGGAAGAATCGGTGGGCGAGCCGACCCCGGTCGGTGAAAGCGGGGCGTCGGAAACCGCGGGGATGAGCGCCGACGATGTGCTGGCCGAGGTGGATGTCTGCCTCGCCTACGGCATGAACGATCAGGCCGTCGATACCCTGTCCTCGGCCATCGACGATGAGCCCGGCAATCTCCAGTATCGCCTGAAGCTGGTGGAGGCCTTCTCGGCTCAGGGGCGCGACTCCGAGATGCGCCAGGCCGCCGCCAGCCTGCGCGAACGCCTGGGTCCGGAAGACGGCGAGATCCGCGAGAAACTCGCGGAACTGGAAGCCGGATCGGGCGACGCGTCTGCGGCCTCGGGTGCGCCATCCGCGGATACCACGGCCAGCGACTCGGCCGACGAAGCCGGCGAATTCGATCTGTCCGGTTTTGCCGAGGAACAGGAGGCGTCGGGTTCGGGCGAGCCGGCGGCGCCGGAAAAGGCGGCCGGTGAGCTCGATTCCGGTATGGATTTCGAGGCCGATACCGGGCTCGACGAAGAGCTGGCCGCCGCCAGTCAGGGTTCGGAAGCCGGGGATGCGGCGGGGGATCTCGACGACCTCGACAATCTGTCCTTTGATATCGAGGAGTCGGATCTGCCGTCCGCCGATGACAGTCAGCCTGCCGGTGGCGATGCCGGCGGCGATGTGCCGTCCATGGATCTGGACGAGTTGCTGGGCGACGAAGCAGGCGCTGGCGAGCCACCGGTTGCGTCCGCGGAAGCAGACGAACCGGCGGCGGAGGAACCCGCGGCTCCGGCGGCCGAAGGCGAAGATGATAACGAGACCCGGCTGAATCTGGCCCAGGCCTATGCGGACATGGGTGATCAGGAAGGTGCGCAGGACCTGATCGACGAGATCATGGCCTCCGGGTCGGATGAAGAGAAAGAGCGGGCCCGGGCGATCCAGGACCAGCTGAAAGACGCCTGACGGGGTGGCCGGTCGGCGGGTTCGCCCGCGGTCCGGACCGTACCGGCGAGAGGGGCCTGCGGGCCCCTTTTCGCGTTGGGGAGGTGGTCATGCAACTGGCGATCGGGGCCCTGGGGGCCGTTCTGCTCTTGTCGGGGGCCGTGCTGACGGCATCCCCGGTGGCCGTCTCCGTGGCGGTGCCGGCCCTGCTGCTGGCCCCGGGGCTGCGGGCGTTCCCGTGGGAACGTGCGGTGCGCATGTGGTGGCGCATGAAATGGTTCTACCTGTCACTGGCCCTTTTCTTTGGGCTGTGGCCCTTGGGTGGAGGCACCGCGGCGGGGCTGCTGGAGGCAGCTACGCGGATCGTGGCGCTGATGCTGGTGGTGCTGGCCGTGGTCTGGCTGACGGATCGGTACGCCCGCACGGAACTGGTGCCGGCCCTGGGCAGCGTGCTGGGCGGTCGGCGGGGTTCTGCGCTGGGGGCCGGACACTCTTTCGCGCGCCGGCTGTTCCTGGCGCTGGAGGCGTTCGAACGCGACCGGGCCGGGATCGAAGCTTGGCGGGGCCGGCTGTCGGGGGACCGCAGGGCGAGAGTGGATGCGGTGCGTGAATGGCTGGTGCAGCGGCTGGACGCGGCCCTGGATCCGGCCGAACCGGAACAGTCCGTTCCGGGCTCCCCGGTGCCGATGCCGGTGCGACAGGATCGCTGGCGGGGAGTGGAGACCGGCTGGATGGCGCTGGTGGGGATGGTCGCACTGGGGTTGCAGTGGGGCGGTTGGGTGACGGGGTGAACCGGCACCGCGGAAATACGGGGAGTACGGGCAGCGGATGGGCGAGACAAGGGAACCGGAGGCGGGCTTGCAGCGCTGGGCGGCGGGGGTCGAATACGACGGGACGCCGTGGCTGGGCTGGCAGCGGCAGAAGGACGGGCCCAGTGTGCAGGAGAAACTGGAGAAGGCGCTTGGCTTTGTCGCGGATCACCCGCTGGAACTGACCTGCGCCGGAAGAACCGATGCGGGGGTGCATGCCACGGCTCAGGTGGTGCATTTCGACACTGCGAGCCGGCGTGAGGCCCATGCCTGGATCCTGGGGGGCAACACCAACCTGCCGGATTCGATTGCGATTCGCTGGGCGCAGCCGGTGGCACCGGCGTTCCATGCCCGTTTCGCGGCGCGTTCCCGCCGGTATCGCTACGTGATCGCGAACCGACCCGTGCGGCCGGGTCTGGAGGCGGGCCGCGTGGCCTGGTGGCGGCGGCCGCTGGATGTCGCGCGGATGCAGGAGGCGGCGCGGCATTTTGTCGGCGAGCAGGATTTCACCAGTCTGCGCGCGGCGGCCTGTCAGGCGAAGTCGCCGGTGCGTCGCGTGCACGAACTGACGGTCCGACGGCGCGGTGAGTACGTGCTGGTGGACGTGCATGCCAATGCGTTTCTGCATCATATGGTGCGCAACATCGCGGGCGTACTGCTGGCGGTGGGCGACGGCCGGGCACAACCGGACTGGCCCCGCGAGGTGCTGGCGGCGCGGGATCGGCGCCAGTCGGGGATCACGGCGCCGGCCGGGGGGCTGTACTTCGTGCAGGTGGAATACCCGCCGGAATTCGCGATGCCGGACCAGGAGGCGCCGGTTCTGGGTCCGGTGCCGGCCAGTATGCAAGGGTGATCCCGGGCAGGGTATCCGCGGGAATCCGGCGCGTTCTGGTAGGCTTGGCCCATGCGTTATCGGATCAAGATCTGCGGGGTCACGACCCCGGAACAGGCGCGCGCGGCGGCCGAGGCCGGGGCCGATGCCGTGGGCCTGGTGTTCCATCCGGCCAGTCGGCGTTGCGTGGGCGCGGAGCAGGCGGCCGGGATTGCCGGGGCGCTGCCGCCGCTGGTGAGCGCCGTGGGTCTGTTCGTGGATCCGGATCCCTGGCGGGTGGAGGAGGTCCTGGACGTCGTGCCACTGGACTGCCTGCAGTTTCACGGGAACGAGGAGGCGGCGGACTGTACGCGGTTCGGCCGGCCGTATCTGAAGGCGGTCGCGATGGCCGGCGATGCGG
The DNA here is from genome assembly GCF_000420185.1 of Thioalkalivibrio sp. ALR17-21. Taxonomy (NCBI): domain Bacteria; kingdom Pseudomonadati; phylum Pseudomonadota; class Gammaproteobacteria; order Chromatiales; family Ectothiorhodospiraceae; genus Thioalkalivibrio; species Thioalkalivibrio sp. ALR17-21. Next base: position 48,541 of record NZ_ATUL01000002.1, read on the forward strand.
ATCCGCGCCGGGCGATGGACGCGCACCCGCAGGCACGCGGGTTCCTGCTCGACAGCCACGGTGGCGGGCGTACCGGCGGAACCGGCCACCGCTTCGACTGGTCGCGGATCCCGCCCGACCTGCCACGGCCGTGGCTGCTGGCCGGCGGGCTGGATCCCGAGTCGGTACAGGCGGCATTGAACGTAACGTGCCCCTGGGGGGTCGACGTGAGTTCCGGGGTGGAGTCCGCACCCGGGATCAAGGAACCGGAACGCATGCGCGCCTTCGTGCGCGCGGTGCGACGCAACGAGGTGACACTGAATGAGTGAAGCGATCGACTGGGGGGCGTTCCCGGATGCCCGCGGGCATTTCGGCGTGTACGGCGGGCGGTTCGTGTCGGAGACCCTGATGGGGGCGCTGGACGAACTGCAGGACGTGTACGAACGCTACATGAAGGACCCGGCATTTCTGGCCGAGCTGGATCGCGATCTGCGGCAGTTCGTGGGGCGGCCGAATCCGCTCTATCACGCGGAGCGGCTGTCGCGCGAGCTGGGCGGCGCGCAGATCTACCTCAAGCGCGAGGATCTCAACCACACCGGCGCGCACAAGGTGAACAACACCATTGGCCAGGCACTGCTGGCGCGGCATCTCGGCAAGAAGCGCATCATCGCCGAGACCGGGGCCGGGCAGCACGGCGTGGCCACCGCCACCGTCGCGGCTCGCCTGGGGCTGGAGTGCGTGATCTACATGGGCGAGGAAGATACCCGCCGCCAGGCCCCCAACGTCTATCGCATGCGCCTGCTGGGCGCGGAGGTGGTGCCGGTGACCTCCGGGACCCGCACCCTGAAGGATGCCCTGAACGAGGCGATGCGCGACTGGGTCACCAACGTCGACGACACGTTCTACATCATTGGCACGGTCGCCGGTCCGCACCCGTATCCGGCCATGGTCCGCGACTTTCAGGCGGTGATCGGACGCGAGGCCCGCGAGCAGCACGTGGAAGCGACCGGTCGCCTCCCCGATACCCTGGTGGCCTGCGTGGGTGGCGGTTCCAACGCCATCGGTCTGTTCCATCCGTTTCTGGCGGATGAGTCCGTGGAGATGGTCGGCGTGGAAGCCGGCGGCGAGGGCGTGGACACTGGCCGCCATTCCGCGCCGCTGGGCGCCGGGCGCCCCGGCGTGCTGCACGGCAACCGCACCTACCTGATGGAAGACGACAACGGCCAGATCATCGGCACGCACTCCATCTCGGCCGGGCTGGACTACCCCGGCGTGGGGCCGGAGCATGCGTGGCTGAAGGACATCGGCCGGGCGAGCTACGTGTCGGTGACCGACGATCAGGCCCTGGCCGGCTTCCACCGCCTGACCCGCACCGAGGGCATCATCCCGGCGCTGGAAACCAGCCATGCGATCGCGCACGTGCTCGAGCTGGCGCCCACCATGCGTCCGGACCAGAGCATCATCGTCAACCTGTCCGGCCGTGGCGACAAGGATCTCGCCACCGTGGCCGACCGCGAGGGGATTACGCTGTGAGCCGCATCCAGCAACGCTTCGAACAATGCCGTGGGGCCGGGCGTGCGGCCCTGGTGCCCTACATCACCGCGGGCGACCCGGAACCGGGCGCCACGGTCGACCTGATGCATGCGCTGGTCGACGCCGGCGCGGACCTGGTCGAACTCGGGGTCCCGTTTTCCGACCCGATGGCCGACGGGCCGGTGATCCAGCGCGCGCACGAGCGGGCCCTGCAGCATGGCACCGGGCTGCGCGACGTGCTGGAGATGGTGCGTCAGTTCCGGGAACGCGACGCGGATACGCCGGTGGTGCTGATGGGGTATCTCAACCCGGTGGAACGCATGGGCTTCGAGGCATTCGCCGAGGCTGCGGCTGCCGCTGGCCTGGACGGCCTGCTGACGGTGGACCTGCCGCCGGAGGAATGCGACGAGGTGACCGGCCTGCTCGATCGGGCGGGAATTGACCCGATCTTCCTGGTGGCACCGACGACCTCCAGCGAGCGTATCGGTCACCTGGCCCGCGCTGCGCGCGGGTTTGTGTATTACGTCTCGCTCAAGGGTGTAACCGGTTCGCAGAGTCTGGATCCCTCGGCGCTGAATGAGCGTCTGGACGCGATCCGCCAATACACCGATCTGCCCCTGGGCGTAGGCTTCGGGATCCGCGATGCGGAATCCGCGGCGGCCGTGGCGCGGGTGGCCGACGCGGTGGTGGTTGGCAGTGCGCTGGTCAGTCTGGCGGAGGCCCATCCGGGGGATTCGGCGGGCTTCATCCGTGCGGCGGCGGACAAACTCGGTGAGATGCGTCGCGCGATGGATGCGGCACGCTCCACGAGTGCCGCCGGCTCGGTGTAGAATGCGCGTTTTGCGTCCGTGACGGAGTCGGCATGAGCTGGTTCGAAAAGTTGATGCCCTCGCGCATCCGCACCGACAACGCGAACAAGCGCGGGGTCCCGGAAGGTCTGTGGGTGCGTTGCGAAGGTTGTGATGCCACGCTCTACCGTCCCGAGGTGGAGCGCAATCTGGATGTCTGCCCCAAGTGCGGGCATCACCGGCGCATGCACGCGCGGCGGCGTCTGGAGACCTTCCTCGACGAACAGGGACGCGAGGAGATTGCGGAAAACATCGAATCCTCGGATGTCCTCAAGTTCCGCGATTCCAAGAAATACAAGGACCGCCTCGCGGCCGCGCAGAAATCCACCGGTGAGCGCGACGCCCTGGTGGTGATGGAAGGGCAGCTGCTGGGCCGGCCACTGGTGGCCTCGGCCTTCGATTTTCGTTTCATGGGCGGCTCCATGGGCTCGGCGGTCGGCGAGCGCTTCGTGCGCGGTGCGGATCGGGCGCTGGAGAAACAGATCCCGCTGGTCTGCTTCAGCGCATCGGGCGGAGCGCGCATGCAGGAGGCGCTGTTCTCGCTGCTGCAGATGGCCAAGACCAGCGCGGTACTGGCGCGCCTGCGCGAGGAGCGCATCCCGTTCGTCTCGGTGATGACCGACCCCACCATGGGCGGGGTTTCGGCCAGTCTGGCCATGCTGGGCGATGTCAACGCGGCGGAACCCCAGGCGCTGATCGGTTTTGCCGGCCCGCGGGTGATCGAGCAGACGGTGCGCGAGACCCTGCCGGAGGGCTTTCAGCGCTCGGAATTCCTGCTGGATCATGGCGCCATCGACATGATTGTCGACCGTCGTGAGATGCGCACCCGCATGGCGTCCATCCTGGGCATGATGATGCACGCACCGGCACCGGGCGAGGACCCCGAGCCCGGAAGCCGCGAAGCCCATTCCGGTTCCGTGGATGCGGCCGTGCCGGCCACCGCGGGAGCGGACGAAAGCCGCGGCCGGCCGGCCGACTGAGGCCGTGCGCTTCGAACGTCTCGACGACTGGCTGAGCTGGCAGGAGACCCTGCACCCGGTCGCCATGGATCTGACCCTGGAGCGGGCGACCCTGGTCGCCGATCGCCTGGGGCTGTGCCGGCATGCGCCGCGTACGGTGCTGGTGGCCGGGACCAACGGCAAGGGCAGTGTGGCCACGCGAACCGCGGGCCTGCTGCAGGCGATGGGTCTGCGCACCGGTCTGTTCACCTCCCCCCATCTGGTTCGCTACAACGAACGCATTCGCATCAACGGCGTCGAAGCCGAGGACGATGCGCTGTGCCGGGCCTTTGACGCGGTGGATCGGGCGCGGGGCGAGGACTCGCTGACCTATTTCGAATTCGCCGCGCTCGCCGCCGGCTGGCTTTTTCGCGAGGCCGCGGTGGACGTGCAGGTGCTGGAGGTGGGCCTGGGCGGGCGGCTGGACGCGACGAATATCTGGGACGCCGACATTGCCGTCATTACCGCGGTGGATCTGGATCATCAGAAATGGCTGGGTGACACCCGCGAGGCGATCGGGGCCGAAAAGGCGGGGATCCTGCGCGAGGCTCGCCCGCTGATGCTGGGCGACCCGGATCCGCCCGACAGCGTGCAGGCCAGGGCTCGCTTGCTCGACGTGCCGGTACGTCGGGTGGGCGAGGACTACGACCTGCAACCTGCCGTGGGGCGCGCGGATGCGCTGCGGTGGTGCTTCGAAGCCGAGGAGGCCCTGCTGGAACTCGCGCCGGAGGCGGTCGCGAGCGTGGATGGCGCCGCACGCGTGAACCTGGCCACGGCCATGGCCGTGGTGGCGGGTCTCGGGCTGGAATACCGCCTGGACGGCGCCGTGGTGGAAGCCGCGTTGCGCAGCCAGGCGCCGGGTCGGCTGCAGCGGGTTCGCCCGGGTGGGGCCGAGCCTGAATGGTTGCTCGACGTGGCCCATAACGGGCATGCGGTCGCGGAACTGGCTCGTTGGCTGCGGGCGCGACCGGTATCGGGTCCGGTGGTCGCCGCCGTGGCGGTGATGGCCGACAAGGAGCGCGCCGCGATGTGGGCGGCCCTCGACGAGGTGGTCGACCACTGGGTGCCGCTGTCCCTGGATCTTCCGCGCGCGCTGCCGGCGGCCGATATGGCCGCGGAACTGGCCGCAGCCGGTGTCGACCGGGTCGAAGCCCCGGCGGCGAGCGTGGCGCAGGGGCTGGACCGGGCGCGGGAGCTGGCCGGGGCGTCGGGACGCGTGGTGGTGTTCGGGTCGTTCCACACCGTGGCTGCCGCCGCGACCGAAGGGCCCGCGTTCCTGGCCGAGGCGGCAGCCACGGCGACGCGCCCGGTGGAGCCGGTATGCGCGGGCGAGGTGTCACCGTGAGCGACGAGCCGGTTGTGCGTTATCGCCTGGTCGGCGCGGTGATCCTGACCGCGCTCGCGGTGATTTTCCTGCCATGGGTGTTCGACGGGGCGGGCTACCAGTATATGACGGACGCGGAAGACCCGGTCCCCGAGGCACCGCAGTTCGCCGAGCCGGACCTGCCGTTGCCATCGGAACGTGACACGCGCATGCGTGATGAAGCACCGGAGGATGAGATGGAAATGCCCGGTATGGATACGTCACGCGTGGCGGAGGCGCGGAGATTGCCATCGGACCGTGACGCGGAAGACGACGAAGATGACATGGCCGGGGACGACACTGCGGCCGGTCCCGAAACCGAGGCGGCGCAGGGGCCGGAGCCGCTGCGGCGCGAGGGGGAGCCGACGCAGGAGGTCACCAGTGGATGGGCGGTCCAGGTCGGCAGTTACCGGGACGGGGACAATGCGCGCGAACAGGAACAGGCCCTGCGGGATGCCGGTCTGGCGGCGTTTGTCGAGGACGTGACGGTGGACGGCGAGACCGTCTACCGGGTCAAGGTCGGGCCTCGGGCCGATCGCGAAGCGGCGATCCGCCTGCGCGAGGACCTGGAAGAAGAACGGGATTTGTCCGGGATCGTGGTGACCTTCCCCTGAAGGCCGCCACGCATCGATGTACGTGTTCCAGCAAGCCTGCGATAGACTGACACCGTGAACTGGATCGACCTTGTCATTATTGCCCTGATCGCCGTATCAGGGGTGATCAGCCTGTTCCGCGGATTCGTGCGCGAGACCTTCTCGCTGGCGACGTGGATCGTGGGCGTATGGGTGGGCATCCGCTTTGCCGCTGACGTCGCCGTGATCCTGCCGGACGCCGTCCCGGACGAGACCGTGCGGCTCGCAATCGGCTTCGCGGTGCTTTTCATTGCCGTGCTGATCGTAGGCGGCCTGCTGGGCGTGCTGGCGGGCAAGCTGGTGAAGGGGACCGGGCTCACCGGGACCGACCGTGCCCTGGGCGTCATCTTTGGTGCTCTGCGCGGTGTGGTGCTGGTGGCCATGCTGGTGTTCCTCGCCTCGCTGACCCTGATGCCGGAGGAGGGCTGGTGGGAGCGCAGCATGCTCATCCCGCATTTCGAGCGCGTGGTCGACTGGATGCTGGGACTGCTCCCCGAAGACTGGCGGGAACATCTGGAGGGTCTGCTGTCCGGAGGCGAGACGGACGCGGGCGCCCACGGGGAGGCCCCGTTCCCGTTCGAGTCCGGGGTCGAACCGGATGCCGAACCGCCGGACACGCCGCAATAGGACGTCAGCCGTAAATTACATCACCCGTCGAAACGAATCACCGATCCGGCCCGATCACGCAAGGGCCATCCCGAACCCCCTGGAGTCAGTATGTGCGGAGTTGTCGGAATCGTTGGCCGTTCCCCGGTCAATCAGCCCATTTATGATGCCCTGCTGGTGCTGCAGCACCGTGGCCAGGATGCCGCGGGCATCGTGACCTGCGACGATGACGGGCGGCTGCATTTGCGCAAGGACAACGGGCTGGTGCGCGATGTGTTCAACAATCACCACATGCAGACGCTGACCGGCAACATGGGGATCGGCCATGTGCGTTATCCCACCGCCGGTTCCTCGTCTTCGGCCGAGGCCCAGCCCTTCTACGTGAATTCGCCGTTCGGCATCACGCTGGGGCACAACGGTAATCTGACCAATGCCGGGGAGCTCAAGCACGAGCTGTTCGCCACCGACCGCCGCCACATCAATACCGACTCCGACTCCGAGATCCTGCTCAATGTCTTCGCCCAGGAGCTGCTCCGGTTCATCGACAACGGCCTGACGCCGGACTCTGTCTTTGATGCGGTGGAACGGGTGCACCAGCGGGCGCGCGGGGCGTACGGCGTGGTGGCCATGATCGCCGGCCGCGGGATGCTGGCGTTCCGCGACCCGCAGGGGATCCGGCCGCTGGTCTACGGCTCGCGCGAAGCCGAAGACGGACAAGGCCTTGAATGGATGGCGGCCTCGGAAAGCGCGGCGCTGGAATCCCTGGGTTTTGAACTGGAGCGCGATCTGGCACCCGGCGAGGCTCTGTTCATCACCCCCGACGGCGAGGTGTACACGCGGGAATGTGCGGAAAACACGCGGCTGACGCCCTGCATCTTCGAGCACGTCTATTTCGCCCGGCCCGATTCGGTGATCGACAACGTATTCGTTCATCGCGCACGCATGCGCATGGGCACCGCGCTGGGCGAGAAGATCCGCCGCGACTGGCCCGACCACGACATTGACGTGATCGTGCCGATCCCGGACACCGGGCGCACCGTGGCCCTGGAGATGGCCCACGAGCTGGACATCAAGTATCGCGAAGGCTTCATCAAGAACCGCTACATCGGCCGGACCTTCATCATGCCGGGGCAGACCAAGCGGCAGAAGTCGGTACGGCAGAAGCTCAATGCCATCTCGCTGGAGTTCCGGGGCAAGAACGTGATGCTGGTGGACGATTCCATCGTGCGCGGGACCACCTCGCGCGAGATCGTGCTGATGGCACGCGAGGCCGGGGCGAGGAAGGTGTATTTTGCCTCCGCCGCGCCGCCGGTGCGCTATCCCAATGTCTACGGGATCGACATGCCGGCCGCGCAAGAACTCATCGCCCACGGACGCGACGAGGATGAGGTCTGCGAGGCCATTGCCGCCGATCGGCTGATCTACCAGGACCTGGATGACCTGAAGGCTGCGGTGTGGCGCGGAAACCGCTCGATCGACGAATTCGACTGCTCGGTATTTACCGGCGAATACGTGACCGAGCTGCCGGATGGCTATCTGGACCAGCTGGCCGCGGCCCGCGCCGACGGCGTGAAAAACACGCCGGTCGCGGGCGAAGTCCTCGATCTGGCCAACAAGAAGTAGGCGACGTGACCTTGCCCTCGCTCGAATGGATCGAACCGGTGGTGGCCGACGCCCGTGAACGGGCGCGGGCCTCCGCCGATCTGCCGGTGGTCGTGGTCCGCGTCGACCAGCAGCGCCTCTACGTGTGGGAGGACGGCCGGGTGACCGACATCTTCGAGGTGTCCACCGCCGAGAACGGCGTGGGTAACGAGGACGGGAGCCTCAAGACCCCGCCGGGTCTGCATCGCATCGCCGAGCGCTTCGGCGAGGGGACCCCGAAGGGCACCATCTTCCGCGCCCGGGGCAATACCGGGCAGACTGCCGAGATCCTCACCGGCCCTGATGAGCGCAGTCCGCGTGACAACATCACCTCGCGGATCCTGTGGCTGGAAGGTCTGGAAGATGGCGTGAACCGGGGCGAGGGCATCGACTCGCTGCAGCGTTACATCTACATCCACGGTACCGATGAGGAGGGCCGCATCGGACAGCCGGCCTCGCACGGGTGTGTGCGCATGCGCAATGACGAGGTGATCGAGCTGTTCCCGCGGCTTCCCGTGGGGACCCCGGTCCAGATCCTCCCCGGACTCGATTTCGTCCCGCCGCACGGCGCTCTCCGTTAGGGAAACACTGATCAGTGTTTCCCTGGTCGGGCGCGGTTGCGCTGCAGTTGGTCCCCGACTCCTCGTTCGATTCCACTCCCTCCCTGGCAAGGGTTCGATTGCCGAGGCCGCGGCGTCGAAAAACTTTACGCATTTTGTGCCTTTCTGTATTGCGTCCAGCATAGTCTCGGCCTGAAAGAGGAAAAAAGTCCCTTCTACCTCTGGAACTTTGGCGATTTTTGAATATCCTAATGAGTAGAACCGTTAGAAAAGCGTGAAATCTGTCAAAACGCTTGTTAGGATAACGGAATTATTCCTGACCATGGTTGTCGGGAACTAGGAACGGAATCTGTTGCCATAAGGACTGGGAAAAGGAACAAGGCGACATACCGACCACGATTTCGGAGGCGAAAGACATGAAACTCTCGACCAAGGGCCGCTATGCGGTGACAGCAATGATGGACCTGGCGATTCACGACCGGATCGGTCCGGTGACCCTCGCCGACATTTCCCAGTGCCAGGGGATCTCCCTGTCCTATCTGGAGCAGCTGTTCGCGAAGCTGCGCAAGGCGGGTCTGGTCGAAGGGGTCCGCGGTCCCGGCGGTGGTTACCGCCTGGCCAAGCGTGCTGACCAGATCAGCGTCGCCAACATCATCACGGCGGTGGATGAGTCGGTGGACGTGACCCGCTGCAAGGGTCACAAGGACTGCCAGGAAGGCGATCGCTGCCTGACCCACGAGCTGTGGGACGAGCTGAGCCAGCAGCTGTACGATTTTCTCGACGGCATCACCCTGGCGCAGTTCGCCAACCGTCCGGAAGTGCAGAAGGTGGCGCGGCAGCAGGACGAGCGTCGCGGCGCCCGGCACCACTTCATCTTCCGTAACGACGCCGCCTGATCACGATCCCCGGTGCGGCCCGCTCTCGCGGGTCGCGCCGGGCTCGTGGTCCGGTACCCTTTCCGCCCCGTCGGTCTTCTCCCCCCGGAAGTCCGTCGGGGCGGTCCTCATTCAGGGGCGTTCCCGCTCGGGATGGCAGGCGGGGTCCAGCAGGCCGTCCACGACATCCGCCAGATCGCCCGCCAGTCCCGCGCCGGGGTGACCGCACAGGTTCTCGTCGCCGGGCTGGTACTTGCCCGTTTGCACCAGGCAGGCGGCCATGCCCGCGTCCAGAGCCCCTTCGACGTCCGACGTGACGTCGTCTCCCACAACCAGGACCTCTTCCGGGCTCAAGTCGAGATCGGCGACGGCCGTATGGAACAGCCGGGGGTCGGGTTTGCCGAAGTTCTCGGCGGTCACGTCCGCTGCGAATTCCAGCGCCCGCACGAAGGGACCCAGATCCAGGGACAGGCCGTCCGCCTCGCGAAAATACCGGTTAACGCCCATCACCCACAGGGGGGCGCCCTGCATCAGCGTGCGGAATGCACGGTTGAGATGGGCATAGTCGAAGGCCTCTCCCATGTCGCCGAGGACGACGACATCGGGATCATCCGTGGCCATATCCTCGAACTCCGGCGCCAGATCCGGGTTGAGCAGCAGGAGCGGTCGCCGCCCTTCGGCCTGCAGGCGCGTATGGATGGCCGCGGGGGCGGTCGCCAGGTGTTCGGGCCGGATGGTAAAGCCGATGGACGAGAGTTCGCGCACGATGCGGGCGCGCGAATGGCGCGTGGTATTGGTCACGTAGCGCAGGGGATATCCGGCGGTCTGCAGTCGCCGGAGGGCTTCGGCGACCCCGGGGATCGCGCGGTCGCCCACATACAGCACGCCGGAGAGATCCAGGAGCACCGCGCGGATGCCGTTGAGGCCACTGGGTGGCTGCAGGAACATGGTCACCTCCCGGCCGTCGGGCGGCCCGTGTCAGCGCCGGATCAGCCGGCGCAGGATTTCATGCTTGCCGTTGAAGTGCTCCGTGGCCCCGGCGTCGTCGCGCCAGATCCAGTGCTCCTCCGGAAACAGTGCCTGCATGTCGGGCAGCGCGCAATGATAGGGTGGCCCGCCATCGCGTCCGGTCTGCATGAAGCAGGCGAACAGCTCGCCACCCGGGCGCAGCCAGCGCCGCAGGCGCTCGGCGTACGCCTCCCACTGCGCGGGCGGCAGGGCACACAGCGAGGTCTGTTCGTAGATGGCGTCCGCGGGCGCCTCCGGCATCCAGTCGAGCATGTCGACCTGTACGGCCGCCGCGTGTGCCTGCAGGCCCCGGTGTTCCAGCTCCGCCTGCAGGTGCTCGACCGGCGTGGGCGCCACGTCCAGGCCGGTGACCCGGAAGCCGCGTTCGGCCAGCTCCGGCACCTCGTGGCCATAGCCGCAGCCCGGCACCAGCACATGGGCGCCGGGCGCGAGATCGGTGAGCGCCAGCCAGCGCTCCAGAGAAGGGCTGGGTTCGCCCCGGTCCCAGCGGGTCGAACCCGCGTCATAACGGGCCTGCCAGTGCTGTTCGGGGGTTTCGACTTCGGGCGCGGAACTTTGCATGACGGTTCGGGATTCCACAGGATGTAGGTTTACTCCTCATGGTAGCCGGCCCGCGTTCCGGGCCGGAATCGCGACAGCATTACCACGGACATCACCACGGAGACAGCCAATGCCCCAGTCCAGTGCGCTTCCCTATCGGATCCATCGCCAGGAACTCGGTCCCATGGAGAACTTCGTCTACCTGATCGAAGATGTGGGCAGCCGTCGGGCCGCCGTGGTCGACCCTGCCTGGGACCCCGACGCGATCCTGCGCCAGGCGCGGGAACAGGACGTGGAGATCAGCGACATTCTGCTGACCCACAGCCACCACGACCACATCAATGGCATCGAGGCGATCCTGGAGTACAACTCCTCGGCGCGTCTGCATCTGCTCAAGCCCGAGGCGGAGTTCTGGGGCCGCGACCTGGAACAGCCGCAGCTGCACCACGGTGGCGATCGCTTCATGCTTGGCGACACCGAGATCCGCCTGCTGCACACTCCGGGGCATACCCCTGGCTCCACCTGTTTCCACATGCCGGCCGGCGACGACCTCATCACCGGGGATACCCTGTTCGTGTTCGGCTGCGGCCGTTGCGATCTGCACGGCGGCGACCCCGAGCAGATGTTCCACACCCTGAAGGGCCTGCGCGAGGGCCTGCCGGAACACACCTGCATCCATCCCGGCCACAACTATGCGGAAAAGCCCGAATCGACGCTGGCCGAGGAAGAAGAGGGCAATCCGTTCATGCACTTCGATGCGGTGGACGACTTCGTCCACTACCGCATGCACGAACATGACCGCGTTCGCAGCCAGCCGTATCACCCCGTGCCGCGCAAGCGCTGAAAGGATTCGTCCGGGGGGCTTGCATCACTCCGTCCGGATCCCCATAATTCGCGTTTCAGTCGACGCGCCCGTAGCTCAGCTGGATAGAGTACCTGGCTACGAACCAGGCGGTCGGAGGTTCGAATCCTCCCGGGCGCGCCATTATTTCGAGAAAGGGATCAGTGACCCGGGGTCGCTGGTCCCTTTTTCATTTGGGGCCTCGAAAGCCTCTGTGACCACTGTGTGACTACCCAGTGACGGGCCGGGATTGGTGCTGTCTTCCAGCCCGGGGAAAGGACCGCCTGTCTTTGTGACCGAACACGGCGGCGCGGGAGACGCAGCTCTTCTCGGAATCACACGTCAAGGCAAGGGCTCGGCCGGTGACGGAATATATGGTGGGCGGAACCCGCCGCCCGTTTCTGCATGCACAGCTGCGGATCCAGCCGGGCCGTTCACCGGAGCAACGCCGGCTTCAGCCCAGCCCGGCAGGCAGCCTGCTTGAGTCAAACGCATCGGCACCGTCGAACATGTCGTCGGTATTGGCCTCCTCGGGGAAGGTCCAGGCGCTCAGGTCCTGGTTGAAGGCCCCGGCATCACGGAACATCTGACGTGCATTGAGGACGCTGGAGACATCCCAGCCGCTGATGTCCTGATCAAAGGATGCGGCTTCGGCGAACATCAGCCAGGTGTTGGTCACGCTGGAGACAGCCCAGTCACCGATGTCGCGGTTGAAGGATTCCGCCTTCCAGAACATGCGCCCCATGACCTCGACGCTCGACACGTCCCAGTCACCGATGGCCCCGTCAAAAGCCCGCGCGCCCCAGAACATGCCGTTCATGTTGGTCACCGCGGAGACGTCCCAGTCGTTCAGATCCTGGTTGAAGGCGATGGCGTCCTTGAACATCGAGCGCATGTCAGTCACGCCGGACACATCCCAGTCGCCCAGGTCCTGGTTGAAGGACTCAGTGCCGGAAAAAACCTGATTCATGCTGGAAACCCCGGATACGTCCCAGCCGCCGATGTCCTGGTTGAAGTCGCGGGCGCCGGCGAACATGCTTTCCATTCTTTCCACGCCGGACAGATTCCAGTCGCCGATGTCCTGGTTGAAGGAGTCCGCGCCGCCGAACAGGCTCCTGACATCGCCAACACCGGAGAGGTCCCAGTCACTGATATCCTGATTGAAGCTCTCGGCCCGGCTGAACATGCCGCGAAGGGTGGTCGCCGCGGACAGCTCCCAGTCGCCGATATCCTGGTTGAAGGACTCAGCCTCTCCGAACATGTAGCTCAGGTCCTCGACGCCGGAGACATCCCAGCCGCCGATGTCCTGGTTGAAAGAGCTGGCTCCGTCGAACATGCCGCTCATGTCGGTCACGCTGGAGACGTCCCACCCACCGATGTCCTGGTTGAATGCGGTGGCCTGCCCGAACTGCCTGTTGAACATGCGGCTCATGCTGGTGACGCTGGAAACGTCCCAGTCACCAATGGCCTGGTTGAAAGAGTTGGCTCCGTCGAACATGCCACTCATGTCGGTCACGCTGGAGACATCCCACTTGCCGATGTCCTGATTGAACGAAGTGGCCTGTTCGAACAGGTGGCTCATGTCCTCGATGCCGGCGACGTCCCAATGGCCGATGTCGCCATCGAAGGAATGGCCCAGCGCAAACATACGGCTCAGGGAGCTCACGTCGGACAGATCGGGCGCATCGGTGGCATCGAGCGTCAGATTGACCGCGCCGGCGAAGGCGCCTTCCATGCTGGTCCACTCGATCGTCCCCCATTGCTCGACGGCCACCAGTCGTTGCGCGTTGTCCCCGGGGTGGATGTCGCCCCGCGCGGGCCTCTGGAAGTCCATTTGTGAGAGATCGAAATGAATGCGCGGAAACCTCCCGGTAATGGCGACCTGGTAGATACCGGGCTCGGCGTAAGCATGCGTCGGATCCGGGTCGGTGCCGGAGATCTCCTCCACGGTCCCGTCGCCCCAGTCGATGGTGAAGTGGTACTCGGTGGCCGGTGCCGTCGGGATGAAGATCTCATCGCCGGGTTCGCCGATTTCCCAGCTGGTGATGAAGGCGTCGGGGTCCTGCGCCGCGGCTGGCCGGGCAAGCGCCCCGGTCAGGAGGACGAGGGCCATGGCGATCCATGCAACATGGATCATGAAGCCGGAGCGTTGTTCGGACGGGGCGGAACGCGGGAAAGAGGTCATAAGCGGTTCGAGCTCCTGGGTCGATTTGGCGGTCCGGAATTTCGGGGTGGAGAAAACGCAAAGCGATGACGCGTGCCGGCACCGGCAGGCTGTTTCGAGCGATACTTGCACGCATGCAACGCCGTTGTGACTACATGAATGGAGGGGGTGTCAGCATGATCCGGAAGGCACTCCCCGGGACGTCCATCCCCCCGTGCCCCGGAAACGACTGCCTGGCCGAGGCCGGCAGCGGCAGGCGATTCCGCCTCCCGCGCGTGTTCATGAAGGGCCCTCGTGGCCCGGCAAAGAACCGTGGGGGAACTTCAGGCCTCCGGACGGGGACGATCTGGTAGCCATCTCTGCATCGTGCGAGGCATCCCATGATTGATCGCCGGCGCTCGCGCCGTTCCTTTCTGAAGCTCGCCGCTGCCTCTGCAGCCGGTTGGTGGGCCAGCCTTTCGCCGGCGGGTTTTGCCGCCGAGCGCGAGCCCCATCGCAAGCCGATTCCGTCTTCTGGCGAGCGCATCCCGGTGATCGGGATGGGGACGTGGATTACCTTTAATGTCCCGGACGCGCCGGGTCCGATGGCGGTACGTCGCGAGATCCTGGGACGTTTTTTTGCCCGGGGCGGGGGCATGATCGACTCGTCGCCCATGTATGGCCGAGCGGAGGCAGTGGTGGGGGACTGCCTGCGTGCGCTGGATCGTCCCGAGGCCCTGTTCTCGGCGACCAAGATCTGGACCCGCAGTGCCGCCACCGGTCGCGAGCAGCATGCGGATTCCCTGGATCTGTGGGGCGCGGGCCGCCTGGACCTGCAGCAGGTGCACAACCTGCAGAACTGGCAGGCGCATCTGGAGACCCTGCGTGAGCGACGCGAGGCCGGGGAGGTTCGCTACATCGGGATCACCACGTCGCACGGGCGGCGGCATGACGAGATGGAGCGCATCATGCGCTCGGAAGACCTCGATTTCGTCCAGCTTACCTACAATATCCTCGACCGCGAGGCGGAGCAGCGCCTGCTGCCACTGGCAACCGAGCGCGGTATTGCCGTGATCGCCAACCGCCCGTTCCGGCAAAAGGCCCTGATCGAGCGGTTCGAAGACCACCCGCTGCCGGACTGGGCGGCCGAGATCGAATGCGAGAACTGGCCCCAGTTCCTTCTCAAGTTCATCGTGTCCCATCCGGACGTGACCTGCGCGATCCCGGCGACCTCGGTCGTGGCCCACATGGGGGAGAACATGGGCGCGCTGTACGGACCCATGCCCGATGCAGCAATGCGCGAACGCATGGTTGCCTGGGTCGGCGACCTGTAGGCGGCCAGAGGGCTGGCCTCCTGCAGAACCGGTTCTGAACCCACGGACATGGGAGTTGGTCAATGCTGCCGTTTGACGGACCCACCTGGCTGGCGATCCTCGAGCAATACAACCAGGCGATCTGGCCCCTGCACGGGGTGGCTGCGCTGTGCGTCCTGGCTGCGATCGCCCTGGCGTTCTCCGGGGCGCGTTTCGCCGGGCATGCGATTGGCGTGCTGCTGGGCGTGTTGTGGATCTGGATCGGGCTGATCTTCTTCGGTGGTTCGGTGGCGCCGTTTCACTTTGCCGCCGAGGAGCTGGCGGGCGTGTTCGTGGCGCAGGGTCTGATGATGGTGCTGGCCCTGACCGTGATGGGGCGGGGGGGCATCTTCGGCTGGCCCGGTGGCCGGACGGGTGTACTGGCAGTCGTGCTGCTGGTCCACGCTGTGGCCGCGCACCCACTACTCGGGCATCTGCTGACGGATACGCCCTGGTCGCAGCTGTCGTATGTCGGGGTGGCACCGGCTCCCACCATGCTGCTGACCCTGGCACTGTTGCTGCTGGCGCTTCCGCGGCCGCCGCTCATCGTGGCCATCATCCCGTTTCTGTGGGCGCTGGTCACGGGCTACATGGCCGCGGGCCTGGGGCTGGCCCTGGAGTACATCCCCGCGACGCTGGGTGTGGCGGCCTTTGCGGTCATGGTGGTGCGTCGTTTTCAGCGCAGCGAACCGTGGCTGGACGGTTGATCGTCGGATGCGGGGGCGTTGCCACGATGGCGGGTTGCGACATGCGGCGGGCAGGTCCCCGACCCAACCCGTCTCCCCGGTATTCAGGGGCTCCTCTTCGGTAATTGGCATGTGATGGTGGCACTCTCGAGCCGGGTGCTCGTACCCCTCTCATAACACCGCCACGAAAATCGGACCGTCTCACGGCACCCTCGGGGAAAATCGGGACTACACTCAGAGAGACACCCCGGGAACGCCGAGAGGAAAACGAAATGCCCTGGCTCATTGGAACCAGGCGTGGCCTCGCCGCCATCTCCGCCGTGTGTTCTGCAAGGAACGGGATCGCCCTGTCCGCGGTGTGGCTCGTCCTCGCCGGCCTGTTGCTGCAGCCGCTCCAGGCCGAAACCCTGCCCGAAACGGTCGAGCGTGTTGAGGGCTCCGTGCTGGGCATCGCCACCTTCCAGCCGACCCGCAGTCCGCGGATCGAATATCTGGCCACGGGTTTCGTCGTGGACGACGGCCGGCTGGTCGTGACCAATCGGCATGCGGTCCCGGAATCCCTGAATGATGACCAGCGCGAGCGGCTGGTCGTGGTCAGTGGTCAGGGCCGCGATACCGTGATCCGCAATGCCCGGGTGGTGGCACAGTCGCGCGAGCACGACCTGGCCTTGCTGCACATCGCTTCGCCGTCATTGCCGGCGCTGGAGCTGGGTTCTTCCGATTCCGTACGGGTCGGCGAGGAGGTTGCCTTCACCGGTTACCCTATCGGCATGATTCTGGGGCTGTATCCGGCCACTCACCGGGCCACGATCGCCGCGTGGACCCCGATGGTCATCCCGGCTCGCAGCTCCGGTGAACTGGATGCGAGGCGCATCCGCGCCTTGCGCGATGATCCCCCCATGGTGTTTCAACTGGATGGAACCGCCTACCCCGGGAACAGCGGCAGCCCGCTGTATCGCAAGCACGATGGCAAGGTGATCGGCGTAATCAATCAGACCTTCGTGCAGGGCGGCCGGGAGGCGGCGGTCGAGCGGCCGAGCGGGATCACCTACGCGATTCCGGCGGAACAGATTCGCCCCCTGATCCGCGAGTATCACTCCAGCGGGCAGTGATCCCGGTCACCCGTGCCGCTCCGGTTCGGGGCGGACATCCCCGTCGTCTTCCTTTTCGGCCAGGAACGCCTTGTAGAAGAGATGACGGGCCAGCAGGCCCGGCGGCATCTTGAGCCAGTGTCCCCGCAGGAACAGCAGTCCGCGCGCGGTGGCATCCCGCCAGGGGGTTACCGAGGCCGCGCGGGTGCGGATCCCGTGCCGAAACGCCCAGCGCGCCCAGGGGGATATGGGGCGGCCGGTGCGGGCCTGTTCAAGCCCCTGTATGACCGCGTTCGGTACCGGTGTCAGCAGCACCCGCCGGCTGAGCCACAGGGCCCGTTGCGCCAGCCACGCCAGTTCCAGCGCCTGTGCCTCCGCGACGAATGCCTGCCAGAAGGCCTCGCCCTCGCGTTCGGCGAAATGGCCGGCCAGCATGTGGATGTCGTAGAGATCGCGCAGTCCGCGGTCCCAGTCGGTCTCGGAGAACAGGTGCACGATGGCATGCAGCACCATGTGGGCGGGGGCCAGCATGCGAAAGCGCCAGGGCCCGGGCAGGGCGACGCTGTGCTCGCGCAGGCGCTCGGGGTCGGTGCGCACGCGGAAGGTCTCCGGCAGGATGTTGTGATGCAGATCCAGGGTGGTGCCCCGCTGGCGGTGGGTCAGGGGAGGCAGCTCGTGCATCCACTCGCGGTAGTACCGCTGGTCGTACGCGTTGTGATGGGCCCCCGTCCATCCTTCGAAGAACAGCAACGCCTCCGCGCGCTCGACTTGCGCGCGGGGGAAGAGCAGGTCGATGTCGTTGGCCATGCGACCCGGCGCGTTCGGGAGTCCGGCCAGCGCATACGCCGCGCCCTTGAGCAGGATCGGGGGCTGCATGCGGGTGAGCAGCCCGCGATCCAGGCCTTCCAGCTCCCAGTGCAGGGCCTCCGCGCGGCGCTGTGCGACCATGGCTGCGCCCTCCAGATGGGCGGCGACCGGTTCGCACAGCCGATCCAGGACACCGGCCGCGCGGGCGCTGTGCCAGAGCGTGCCCTGCAGCGACGTCTCGCGCGCGGCGCCCAGCATGGCTGCCCACTCTGCATCGTTGCGTTCCGCCATGCTTTCCGGGCGGGCGAGGGCGAGACCAAGGGCGCTATTGCCGTCCATCCGCCAGCGCCTCGAAGGTGGCCATCGCCTCGTCGAGGCGGCTGTAGGTGAAGTCGAACGCCCGCGCCCGGTCGACCAGATCCCCGATGGCATGAAAGGCCCGTCCGCCCAGTGCCGCATAATTGAATGCATTCGCCACCAGACCCATGAACGCCTCGCCCGGGGCGCGATCAATCAGCCGGGTATCGGCACCGGGGCGGAAACGGGGGAACACGACCCAGGCGGGCGGGGCGCGCTGCCTGGCCCGTTCGACCGCATCCCGGGGCGGGCGCATGTGCGCGACCGTTCCCTTGAGGGTGTCGTGCACCGGGGTATTCACGTTCGCTTCGGGACAGAAGTCGCGGATCACGTTGATCGAGGCATTCTTGAGGCTGATCGGACGCGCCGGCCCGGAAATCTCCGCCGTATCCAGTGCCACCAGCACGGATTCGTCGGTCATCAGGCGCCAGCCATGGCTGGCCAGGGCCGCGCACAGTGTGCTCTTGCCGGAGCCGGGCGGCGCCGGAAGGATCAGCGCCCGGCCATTGCGTTCCAGTGCCGCGGCGTGCAGCACCAGGCGGTTCTGGACGTGGCTGGCGATGCACCAGTTCATGCCCCATTCGAGCATGGGGTAGGCCTGGTGCCGGGGCAGCGGCTTGAACACCACGCGCTGATCCGAGAGGAACACCACCTGCGGGCGATAGAACCGGCGCAAGGACCGGGGCGGGCGCAATTCGCAGTCAAAGTCGTAAAAGCTGCCGGCGTTGTGTACCTCGCAATCGGGATACAGCGAATTTATCCCCTCCGCAACGCTCGGGATGCGGCTGCGAATCCGGGTCACGAAGGGGCCCGTGGCGAGCAGGAGCCCGTCTGCGGAAAGCCGTCGGCGCAGGCCGGCATGGCCAAGCTCGCTGACTCGCACTAGGCGTCGTCCCGCACCAGGCCGCTGTCGCGAAGCCCGGCCAGCCAGCCGGTCATTGCGCCGGCAGGCGTGTCGCTTTCCGGGCCCAGACGGGCTGCGAGTGCCGGCAGGTCGAGGCCCGGCTCGCGTTGCAGGCATGCGAGAACACGTCCGGCCCCGGCGTCCACGAGATGCGTCGTGCCGTGTCCGGAATGGAAGGCGACCCACTGGTCGCCGCAGCGCCGCAGGTGCAGTTCCTGGACCAGTCGCCAGCGCGGAGAGTCCAATCCAGCAGGGGGGCGCTGATCGGTGTGCACGTCCGCGCTTGCGTCGCCCTTTTTCAAGGGCCCCAGGTTGGCACGTTCATGGTGTTTTCGAGGAACGCCTTGACCTGTTCCGGCTCCAGGCGATCCCCGCTGTCGGCGACGTAATAGCCGTCATTCAGTGTGTCGGTCACGATATCCCGCACCTGTTGCTCCGACAGCGGATATCCGGAGATGTAGCGTGCATTCAGCAGGGCTGCCATGCCGAAGCGGATGATCTGGCGCTCGTGCGGGAGGCCGACGAGCCCGAGTACTTCCACTGAAGCGGCAACGGCCCCCAGAGCCGTGAGAGGTATCTCGCCGTGGGACGAGCCATCCGGCACATCCGGGTTGGCCGAGTGGCCCGGTTCGCTGTCGCCGCCGGTGTCTTCAACGGCATATTCCCGGTAGTTGTTGCCAATCCCCGGAAAGCCGTATTCGGAAACGAACGCTTCTCCCTCTTCCACCGCCTGGTGCCAGCCCGGATGGTTCTGGAAAGATGCACCGCTCGGGTTCAGGTCGCCGGCGTTGGCCGAACCGCTCCAGTACCCGGGCGTCCGTCCGCCGCACTCCTCGGGCTCATCGTGTTTTGATGTGTTGCCGGAAACCCAGCCCGAAGCCATGCAGTTCGCCCCAGCCGCCTTGAGTGGCGCGGAGTGGAGGGTCATCAGAACCGGCGCGGTTCCCAG
The DNA here is from genome assembly GCF_000420185.1 of Thioalkalivibrio sp. ALR17-21. Taxonomy (NCBI): domain Bacteria; kingdom Pseudomonadati; phylum Pseudomonadota; class Gammaproteobacteria; order Chromatiales; family Ectothiorhodospiraceae; genus Thioalkalivibrio; species Thioalkalivibrio sp. ALR17-21. Next base: position 68,275 of record NZ_ATUL01000002.1, read on the forward strand.
CGCGGCCTTGCCCAGCCGCCGTCGTGTACGCCCGCGCGTTCCCAGCTGCTCGGTTTCATGTTCGGGGCCCGGGGGGCGGTTTGGTCTTGTGTTCATCATTTTCCTCCGGGGCTGGCGTCCGGCGTCGCGGTATCGAGGACGCCTTGTACCACGCGGTCTCGCGGCCAATTTTCCAGCAAGGTCTTTCCTTTTATCCTGGCGCGCGGCTGGCCAGCCTCTAATGACAAATATCGGTTATTACTCTTGAGCAAGTCAATGCGCGGAAGGCAAAAGGTTCTGAAAGAAAACAAAGCAAAATCGGGACCATCGATGCGGAATTGCTTAAGTGCAGGTTCTCAGGGGGTTATTTCGGCGCGCCAGGATGTTGTGTCAGCCCCGGTTCGCAAAAGTGTAAAAGAATATGACAACACGACGGGGCCGCAAGCATGCGCAAGGACCGTTTCGTCCATCGTGTTGCAACAGGAGCATCTTTTTCAACAGGGGGATGTTGCCTTTGGTAAATCCGCCCGGCATCCGTCAGGAGAAAGGCCGGGAAACCGGCCTTACACACGGCGCGCGCGAAGGATGAACGAGTGGCTCAGGCCGGCGGCCAGCGGGGGCAGGGCCTGCAGCAGGCCGCGCATGGGCCGGCTTTCCAGCACCTTCTGCATGCCCGCCAGGCGCCCGGGTGCCAGCGGCAGCCAGTACAGCGCCAGTACTTCCAGCCCCGCTTCGCGCGCGGCCTGCTCCAGGTCTGTGTGGCTGTCATAGCGCAGATGCGGGGCCCGGCCCGCGCGCCTGCGGCGGTGCTCGCTTACCCGGGTCGGCAGGCAACCTGCATTCAGCGCATCCACCCAAAGTTCGCCGCCCGGTCGCAGTACGCGTGCCATGTCGTTCAATGCGGGTCCCGGCGCCGCGAGCGCCTGCATCACGCCAAAGCACAGGATGCCGTCGGCGCTTCCTTCCGGCAGGGGCAGGTGGTGCACGTCCGCCGCCAGCCACGGGATCTCCGCAGGACTTCGATCCCGTGCCTTCTGCACCGACGGTGCCGAGTAATCGAGCCCGATCGGGCGTCGGCCCTCGGCACGCAGCATGCGCGTGTAAGTACCGGCACCGCAGCCGATGTCCAGCCAGATCTCGCCCACCGGCTGCGCCCGGTGCCACAGTTGCTCGAACTGGCGCACGCGGCTTGCCAGGCCCGTGGAGGTCCAGCCTGCAATGGCCGCATCGTCGTCGTACTGGCTGCCTCGTTCGGTAAAGCGCCGGCGCCAGCGTTTTTCGAAATCCCCATCCTGCATGTGGCCTCCGTAAAGGCGCTGTCATCGAGTCGCGCGTTGGCGCCGCGATGGTGTCAATGTTGTCCCTGATGCCCGGATTCGCTTGCCTGCTCTCCGGGTCCCCCACTAGTCTTCAGATGAAACGTCAGTTCATGGATGCGTGCGCACTTCCGCTTCCCCGCTTTCCACAGCCGTCCGGGGCACCTTGACCAATATCCTGCACCGCTTTCTTGACCGCCGCCGCGAGCTGGGCCTGACCAATGCGCTGCTGCTGGCGCTGAACGGTGGCCTGCGCCGGCTGAACCAGCGCCTGGGAGTCGCCCGCTATTACCTCATCGCCCAGCCCGTCGGCCAGCCGGGGCGCTTCGGCAACCAGCGGGCCCGGTTCGACGTGCGCGAGATCACCCGGGACGCCGAGGCCCTGCAGGCACTCCCGCGTTCTGCGGAACAGATCCGTTACCGCCAGACCGCCGGCGGTATCTGCCTTGGGGTATTCCCGCGGGAGGGCGGGGCCATGCGGGGGTTTATCTGGCTGCTGTTCGGGCCTTATCAGGAAGACGAGCATCGCTGTGTGTTGCAGCCGCCACCCGCTCCTCCCTGCGCCCTGGACGTGGATGTGTATGTCTTTCCGGAGGCCCGGGGCGGCCTGGTGTTCGCCGAACTCTGGCGGGCGGCCGACCGCGCCCTGCAGGAACGCGGGATCGAATGGAGCCTGAGCCGTATCTCCGCTTTCAACGGCAGCTCCCTGCGGGCCCATCAGCGGCTGGGCGCCCGGCGCATCGGCAGCCTCTACTTTCTGCAACTGGGTCATGCCGAACTCCTGTTCACCGGCCGGCGCCCTTTCCTCGCCCTGAGTCGACCCCGCGGGCCCGCACCGGCGATCACCCTGCATCCCCCTGACCGTTCTTCCTGACCGGTTTTTCGCCGTGTCGACCGGGCGCCGCGTGACCCGCATCCGGATCCGTGCCGGCCCTGGCCCACGCGTGCAAGGCGCGCTCCAGACGGAATCGCAGGCGTGGCCGTTGTAACCGGATCTGAAGCATCTCGGTCACGCCATTGGCGAGGCTGCGCTTGTACTGGCTGTCACCCATCAGGAAATCATAGCGCCCGCAGCCATCCGTGGCCGCGCGGCTGATCGCGAGGGCATGGCCGACCAGTCCCGGCTTCAGCTTCGGGTCTTCGCTGTAGCGAAAGCCGCTCTGATAATTGCAGACGTAATCGCCCGCGTGCAGGTTGTAGAGATACCCGAGTGGCTCTTCCGGCCCCGAAATCCGCAGTACCCGGGCGGCGCCGGAGACGGTCTCGTGGACCACCAGGTGCTCGTGGAAGCGCTGCATGAAATCGCCGGCGAACGCACCGGTTCGGCCGCGCGCATTCCAGTTCGCCTGGTGCCAGCTCACCAGCGCCCGAAACCAGGTGGCCGCCTGTTCGGGGTCCTTCGCCTGTTCCAGCCGGATGCTGCCCTCATTCCCGTATCCCCGGATCGCTCGCCGGATCTGATAGCGCGTATTGCGGCTCAGGCCGGCCAGGTAATCGTCCAGCCCCCGTATGCCGTCCAGAGCAACGTAGTAGCAGGGTTTGCGGTCGATCACGTTGACGTGCAGGGGCAGGTCGGCGAGGGCGGGGGCCAGCGCCTGCCAGCGCTCCGCGGAAAGCCACCCGAGTGACAGTTCATCCCAGCCTGCATCGTTCTCCAGCAATTCCGTCAGCAGGGCATGCAGGGCCATTGGTTCGGTCTCCTCGGAGCCGGCCAGTCCGTTGTGCTCAAGCGTCAGGCGATCCAGCTCGGGGTCACCCGTCTGATTCAGGAACAGGGTCCGGCTGGGGATGACCCGTGCGCGGCGCACGCGCCGCCGGCCGATGCAACCAAACGCCCGCATGCCCGCGCCGGCTTCGATCCGGTAACAGGCAAGCCCCGCCCGTTCACCCGCCACCGACACCAGTGCGTCGAACCAGGCATGCGAGAGGAATGGCGTGCGGGGCGCGTACGCCTCGAGCTCGCGCCAGGCGTCCTGCGCGGCGGCAATGGAGAGAGGCGACAGGTTCCAGTCTTGCATCAGTCTTCCGCCTGAGGGGCAAGGGAAAGCCCCGAATGGGTCTTGTAATCGAATCATTCCCAGTCTCGCACAAGACACGCGGAGGGCGGGCTTTACGGGCTTCCTTAACGAAAAAAGGGAGCCCGGAGGCTCCCGTTGAGAAGTGGATCGACTGAGTGCGGAACTTCAGTCTTCGCGCCGGCGACGGCCGGCGACCGCCCCCAGGGCCAGCAGGCCGGTGCCGAACAATGCCAGCATGGCCGGGTTGGGTACTTCTACCGCCTCGATGCCGAAGCCGAACTGCAGGGTGGTGAACTCGCCTTCCGGCGTGGTCAGACCATAACAGCCCGCGGGCTCGCCCGCGGCGGCACAGGTATCATCATCCAGGAACCCCAGGCCTTCCTCGACCACGGTGGTCTTGTACGTGACACCCTCCAGCGTGAACGTGTCATCGAGGGCTTCGAACTGGACGGTGAAGATGTCGTCGCACACAGTCGCCGACTCGAAGCCACAAGGCTCGGTATTGGGTGTTTCCTCGAAGGTCGTTTTGAACGCCAGCGTGAGCGGAGTCAGGGGCTCTCCTCCGGTCACCGGCGGTACGCTCGGTGTCAGGATCAGGTTGGTCATCAGTGTTGCGGTGTCCAGCGTCGCGAACTCACTGGCGATCGCACTGTTGAAATGCGTGACACCAACCGTGTCCACTTCATCCCCGGTGTCGACCGATCCCGACGAGGGCGAATCGATGATTTGCAGCCCGCTCCGCTGGTCATTGATTTCCGGGTCAATGTCTCCTTCGCTACTGCCCCAGCTCAGCCGTTCGGAAGTGACTTCCTGGGTTCCGGTTCCGGGGTCGAAGGTCGGGGCTTCCGCTCCCTCGGTGAGCCACTCCAGATCAACATCAAAATCCCAGGTTTCCACAAACTCTGCGCTGGCGTGCGAGGACGCAAGGCCCACCGCTGCCAACACCGCCAGACTCAGTGCCGTCGTTTTCGTCTTCATGTCCTGTTCCTCGTGTAGGTAGAACGTGTGCGAGCCCGAGGTCTCCCGGACTCTGCCCTGATGCCTAGCAAAGCGCAGGCCATATATGTATCTAGCGGTTTTTGAAGAATAAATGGTTTGCGTTCTGGTTCGGGTTCGGCGGGCACGTAAAGGCTTCGGACATTGGGACATCCGGACTCCGGTTTCCCTATGTGTCGTAACGCACATACGCCGCCAATACGGTGGTTCAGTCTGATCCCTGACGGCTGTGGCGCTTCTTCACGCGGCCAGTGTTGTATCGCTTGCCGGTAGAGCCACCAAGGCGTTCGTGTCGAGCCATCTGCAATCTCCGGGGATCCGATATGGACCAACAGACTGATCCAGTCCTGATCGTAGGCAGCGGTCGTTCCGGAACGACCTTCCTGGCCAAGCTTCTGGACAGCCATACGCGGGTCCTCTATCGCCATGAACCGGACTGGGCACGGGTCGATACCTCCCTGCCGTTCCTTCCACCTCCCGGGGCGCGGGAAAAATTTTCTCGCCAGGCCGGAGAGTATCTCCGTGAGCTTGCTCAGGTGCGGGCGCCAAAGGTGACTGGCAAGGAACCCCGATTCCGCAAGTCGTATCGCTCCGGGCCGCGAGAGGTGGCTTACCGCCTGAATGTAGCCGCAGCACGCACGCTCGCGAAACTGGGGTGTGCGCGAAAACGGGATGTCGTATGGGACATGATCGGCAATGCCTCGCGAGGCGATGTGGTCACCGTAATCAAGAGTGTCAATTCCGTCGCGCGGGCGCCATTGTTCGTGGATGCATTACCCGGTATTCGGCTCGTGCACTTGATCCGGCATCCGGCCGGGGTGGTCGCATCCAGAATGCGCGGGGTCGAACTGGGGCTGATGGGTACGGAAGTCTATATCGACGCCCTTTTTGATTCGGGTTATGCGGATGGCTGGAAATTGAAGCGCGAGGAAGTCAAGGCCTGGCCGATTGAAAAGCAGATGGCCTTTGAATGGATGGCCGTCAACGAAGCCGTTTATCGATCGCTCGAGGGGCACGACGCTTATTTGTGTGTGACGCACGATGCGCTGTCCCGGTCGACCGAGGAGGAGACCAGGAAGGTTTTTGCCCACGTCGGACTGGACTGGAGCGAGCAGACGGACCGGTTCATTCGGTCGTTGCGCACCGGCGCCAGCCAATCGGGTTACTTCGGCGTACAGCGTGCGCCCCGGACAGAGATTGGCAAGTGGCGTAAAGAACTGACCACCGGGCAGATCGACCGGATTCATGAGGTGGTGGAACGGTCGATGATAGGGGAGAAGCTGTGGCAGGCGTGAAGCGGTTTTCCGGTCGGGCCGCGTTAGTGCAGCGTGGCTCCCCGTCCGGCTTGAAACAAAGCAAGGGTTTCGGGGTGAGCGGTGTCCTTACGGCCATCCGGCTTGTGTGGGCCGGGGTCCAGCCCGGCCAGCGGCTGTCCATCCTGCTCTATCACCAGGTGCTGGACACACCGGATGCCCTCAAGCCGGACAACCCCGATTGTGTCGAATTCGACCGCCAGGTGGGCCTGCTGGCCCGGTACACCAACGTGCTGCCTCTGGCCGAGGCGCTGCAGCGCATGGATGCCGGGATGCTGCCCCCGCGGGCGACCGCGATCACCTTCGACGACGGGTATGCGGATAACCGCCGTAATGCACTGCCCATACTGCAAAGGCACGGGGTAACCGCCACGTTCTTCATTGCCGCGGGCTACCTTAACGGCGGGCGCATGTTCAACGACACCCTGCTCGAGACGATCCGGCGGCTGCCCGCGGGCCGCCTGGATTTGCGCGACCTTGGACTGGGGCAGCACTCGATATCGGATGCGAACAGTCGCCGTGAGGCGTTCCGTTCGATCATCCGCGAGATCAAATGGCAGCCGTGTCAGGAACACCAGGCCGTGGTGCAGGCCATGGCCAAACGGATCGGCGCCGACTTGCCGGACGATCTGATGATGACCGATGCCCAGGTCCGCGAACTGCACCGGGCGGGGATGGGGATCGGCGGCCACACCCTTACACATCCGATCCTGGCCCAGGAAGACGAAGCCACGGCCGCGCACGAAATTCGGGAAGGCCGGGAGCGTTTGCAGCTGATCACCGGCGGCCCGGTGGACCTGTTCGCTTATCCCAACGGCAAGCCGGGGCAGGACTACGGGCCCCGCGATGTGCAGCTGGTCCGCAAGGCCGGGTTCTCCGCCGCCGTATCGACCTCCATGGGGGCCGGCGGACGCGGGCAGGACCGCTTCCAGTTACCACGTTTCATGCCCTGGTCACGGCATCCGGCCAAGTTTCTGGCTCAGTTGCTTCGCAACACCCGCCATCCCGTGATGACCACCTGATCGATCCCGTCAGCAGGCGACCTGGTAGCCCCTATGCGCGATATCGTCTTTTTCATCCTCATTTTTGGCCTGATCCCGTTCATTTTGTGGCGCCCGTGGATCGGGATCCCGGCCTGGTACTGGGTGGGGCTGATGAACCCTCATCGGCTGGCCTGGGGATTCCTGCCAGGCATGCCCGTCGCCATGGCGGTCGGACTGACGACGCTCGTTGCCCTGTTGTTCGCCCGGGAACGGCGTCCGCCACCCCTGACGCGTGAAACCGTGGTGCTGATTGCCTTGTTCGCGCATATCACGGTCATTTCGCTGTTTTTCGCCTGGCAGCCGGAAGTCGCGTTCGAGCGCTGGGATACCGTGATGAAGATCATGCTCATGACGGTGGTCGCGACCATGCTGGTATCCGGCCAGGCACGCGTCATGGTGCTGCTCGCCGTCATCACCCTCTCGGTCGCGTTTTTCGGGTTCAAGGGCGGCCCCTATACCCTCGCGACTGGCTTTGGCGGGATGGTGCTGGGCCCGCCGGGTACCTTCATCGGCGGGAACACCGACATCGGGCTGGCGCTGGTCATGACCCTTCCTCTGGTGCTGGTGCTGGCACGACAGGTCCACCAGGGTCATTTCCGGCTCCCGTTTCACTCTCCGTTCTTCGAGCGCTGGCATCGACTCATCGGGCTCGCGTTGTATGCCGGCTTCTGGCTGCACCTGATCTCAATAGTGGGGACGCACTCGCGAGGTGCCTGGGTCGCGACCGCGGTCATCTTCCCCCTGATCTTTCTGAGTATGCGCCACAAGGCGGCCATGGTCGGGGCCGGGCTGCTGGTCGTCGCCGTTGTGGGATTCACCGTTCCGGAGAAGGTCGAGCACCAGATCGACACTCTGATCCACTACCAGGAAGACGCCTCTGCCGGCGGACGCCTGGATGCCTGGAACGTCTCCTGGAATCTTGCCCTCGATCACCCCTTTACCGGCTCGGGCATGAGCATTCAGCGGCTCCCCGCACCGATCTGGCTGAGCTATCTGGACCGGGACGATGCCGTGGTAACCGGCCCGATCGCGGCGCACAGCATCTACTTCCAGATGCTGGGCGAGCACGGCTTCCTCGGGCTGGGGCTGTTTCTTGCGCTGCTGGGCTTTTCGCTGCTGACCCTGCTGCGGCTTTACCGCCAGGGACGCCAGCACGCGGAAACCGTCTGGATCAGCCAGTGGGCCTGGGCGCTCGCGCTGGGTCTGGTCGGATACATGGTCGGTGGCGCCTTCCTGAGTCTGGCCTATTTCGATCTGTATCTGGCCTTTGTCGCGCTGGCCATCATCCTGCGACGCGAGCTGAAGGAGACGGTTGTCGCTGCCGCCCCGGCGGTCGCGTCGACAGCGCAGCCCCGGACGTCCCCCGCAAGTCCGCCCGAGGGCAGCAGGCCGCCCGAGGTACCCGGAACCATCATGGATGCCGGCCGCCTCCGGTAAAGGATGAATTCGCCCGTGGCTCACACCCCGCTCACATCGGACCGGCCGCCGCTGACGGATCACCCGTGTGTATCCGTCATCGTCCCGGCGTGCAACTGCGCCGTCTATCTGGAAGAGGCGCTGCAGAGCGTGATGGATCAGGGGCACGAAGCCATCGAAATCCTGGTGATCGATGACGGTTCGAGCGACCACACCCGGCAGGTTGCCGCGCGTTTCGACGGGCCCGTCCGGCTGCTGGAAACCGCCCGGGCATCCAGTGGAGCCGGTGCCAGCCGCAATGTAGGCCTGCGCGAGGCGAAAGGCGAACTGATTGCGTATCTCGATGGCGATGACGTCTGGCTACCGGGCAAGTTGCAGGCACAGATCCGTTGCCTGAGAAACCACCCGGAATCCGCCATGGTCGCGAGCAATTTCATCCGCTGGTATCCGGATGATTCGGGGCAGTGGTCCAGCCCGAACCGACATGCGGCCGCAACGCAGGCGCAAGACTCCGACGCCCTCGATCCCGAACGCTCGGGCTGGATCTATCACCGCCTGTTGCTGGACACCATGGTCTGGACCGGAACGGTGCTGATGCGCCGCGAACTGGCCGATATGGTGGGCGAATTCCGCGAGGATCTGCGCCTGGCACAGGATTACGATTACTGGATTCGCGGTTCCCGTCTGACGCCCATCCTGACCCTGGCGCGGCCCTATGCCCTGTACCGGCGGCATGCCGAAAGCGCGACCCGGCGCTGGGCGCCCGTCAATTACGCGCTGATGGTGCTGGAGTCCGCCATCGCCCGCTGGGGTCGGGTCGGGCCGGATGGCAGCGCCATCACCCCCGAAGAACTGCGGCACCGTCGATTCCGGCTCCATTTCGCCATGGGCTACAACCTGTTCTGGAACGGGCAGAAGGCTGCGGCCGCACCTTCCTTCATCGGCGCCTGGCGGGCCCGTCCCGGACACGTGAGGACGGCCCTTTACGCAATCCTCGCCAGTGGGGTCCGGAGCGGGCGATTCCTGCGTCCCGGTGCAGGCCGGAGCGATTCGACAACCGGAGCATCGAGATGAGCGGGGCCACCGAGATCTTCTGGACCGGGGGCTGGGACTCGACCTTCCGGGTGATGGAGTTGCTGACCACCACAGTGGGGCCCATACAGCCCCGTTACGTGATCGATCCCCGTCGCGCCTCGTCCGCGCTGGAGCTCGCCACCATCCGGCAGCTCACGCAGCACCTGGAGGCTGGCGGCTACGCGGAGCCCGGCCGGATCCGGGAACCGGTCCTGTATCAGCGTGAAGAGATCCCTCCCGATCCGGACATCGATGAAGCCTTTCTGACCATCACCCGACAGAACCGCCTCGGCAATCAGTATCGCTGGCTCGCGATGCTGGTGAAGGCTGAAGGTCTGGACGGGATTGAACTGAGCGTGGAGAAGGGAAGAAGCCTGTACCCCATCGTCGGGCCGTTCCTGGTGCCCGTCGGGCAAGACACGGTTCCGGCTTTTCGGGTGGCGCCCGACGCGGGGGCTGTCGCCGTCCTGCTGGGCGGGTTCGTCTTGCCGCTTATCCAGCGTAGCGACGCCCGGTTGCGGCAGGAGGCGGCGGAACGGGGCTGGGACGAGGTGCTGGCGAAAACCTGTTTCTGTCACAGCCCCGTTCGGGGACGTCATCCCTGCGGCACATGCCGCCCATGCGTCCAGATGCTTGAGCGCAAGGAGGAGGGCGCGAGACTGGGATGGATCGGAAAAACGCGCTACTGGGCGATCGAGCGGGCGGTACGCACCCTGCCCGTCGGGCTCCAGTGGCGCTGCCGTCAATGGCAGGAGACCCGCGCCACACGCAAGGTCAGGGGGCAGTAGGGCATGGATAGCCCCGCACTGCCATCAACGTCCGAGAAGCGGAAGTGCTCGCAGCCAGAAGCGGTTGCGTGGCCGCATCGGCAGGTCCAGGAGGTCCAGCATTGCGGCACCCGGGCGTCCGCGGCGGCTTTTGTAGTAGGCCATCAGCGCATGGTAGCGAGCTTCCCGCCAGCTTCTCCCGAGCCACGCGCGCCGCAACTGCCGGGAGGACCGCAGTACCGCACAGCGGCCGGCAAAATCCCGCAGGGCGGTCTCGCGCGGCGCTCCCTCGATGGGTTCCGGCCGATGATCGTCCGCAATCCACACCGGCTCCATGTCCCAGCCGGTCACGCCATGGGTGGCGGGATCCAGATCCACCGACAGGATCCACCCGTAACGGGCCTCGGGAAAACCTTCCTGATAGGCGTTGCCACGGACGTTGAACACAAAGTTGCCCAGCGAGTACGCGATGAGGCCGTTCCGGTAACGCTCCACGCCCTGGACCACATGTGGATGGTGCTGGATCACCAGCGTGGCCCCGTGGTCGATCAGCGCGCGGCTGAGCTTCACCCGGTACGGCGCCGGCGCGTAGCTGAACTCGAGGTCCGCATGCAGCTGCACCACGACGATGTCGGCCTGTTCTGCAGCCTCCCGGGTGCGCTGGAGAAGGTCCCCGAAGGGTTCCATCGGGGCCACGCCGGGAGTCTCCGGCCCGGCGTAATCGTGAGAGTTGTCGCCCGCTCCAATGAAGGCCAATGTCCGCCCGCCACGTTCCAGCCATGCCGGCGCGATCGCCTGCCCGTGCCCGCGGCCCGCCCCCGACCACAGAAGGCCGATCCGGTTCAGGGTGTCCGTGGTTGTCTCCAGTCCCTGAGGCCCGCCGTCCATCATATGGTTGTTGGCGAGATTCAGGATGCTGAATCCGGCCTCCACCAGGGTCGTCGCCATCGCGGGGTCGGCACGCAGGACTTTCGGGTGTTTCCACAGTCCCTTCTGGTTCTCGAGGTCCTCGGTGAAGAAGCATTCAAGGTTCCCGGAGAGGACATCCGCGCCCTGCAAAAGGTGCTGCACGCGTGCGAAGGGCGATTGCGGTTTGCCTGCCTGTTCCGTGCCGGGAGTTCGAATCAGTCGGGTATCACCGGTGAATATCAGTTTCAATTTGGACTCCCCCGAGTTTCGGTCGCCAGTACATGGCTGGGGTTCCATTATAACGATAACAGACCCGGTGGGATCCCCGTGTGTGTTCCGAAGGTGAAAAATATATTCAACTGCGTGGCTCACTTCAGGAGATTGTTGCATTGACTAACGCAACTCCCAAAGCTCGATCGGCCGGGTTCCCGCAGCCGGACGGTTCATCCTCCGGTTCACCGCCCCCGCGCAGGATATTCTGGACCGGTGGCTGGGACTCGACTTTCCGGGTGCTGGATCTGGTTCTTCATTACGGGGAAACGGTTGAGCCCTGGTATGTACGTGACGAGAACCGACAGTCGATCGGCCAGGAACTCGCCGTCATGGATCGCTTGCGTCTTGCAATCAACGAACGTGCCACGGGCGGGCGTCTTCTGGCATTACAGGTCCTTCACGCCGCCGCCGCACGGCCGGATCCGGTGTTGCAAAAGAAATTCGAGAAGCTGCAGGAAACCCGGGGGATCGGCCCGCAATATATATGGCTGGCGGAGCTGGTGCGGCAGAACGCACTGGAGGGCATCGAAGTCTGCGTCCAGCATAATGAGGATTTCTATTTTCTTGATCCCCGACTGAATAGCGGAATACGTGAATACAAACGGGAACCTGTACGCCCGTACCTGGACGAGGAGGCGCCGGAAAGTCTGTTCAATCTGTTCAGTTTTCCGACACTGCATATCGGCAAGGCCGAGATGCGCGAACACGCCCGAGACCACGGATTCCTGGATCTGCTGGAGCAGACCTGGTTCTGCCACATGCCGACGCGCGCGGGACAGCCATGCGGGTTTTGCGTGCCGTGCCGCATGACAATCTCAAAGGGGGTGGGGTATCGCCTGCCGTGGCGATCCCGGCTGAACAACAGGATTGCACGCATGCTCGAGTTTCTGCCGCGAGGGTATCGCGCAAAACGCTGGGCCCGACTGAAACTGCGCGGTTATTGATCATGTTTCCCGTGACAAGAACCGGACGGGACAGGTCATGAAGGACCTCGGCGACAAGGTGGCGGGTGGTGCCGCCTGGATGATGGGCCTGCGCACCTTCCAGCGCTTCATGGGCCTGATCAGTACGGTGATCCTCGCGCGGCTGCTGGTGCCGGAGGACTTCGGCCTGGTGGCGATGGCCTTCGCCCTGTACGCCCTGATCGAGATGGTCGGTGCCTTCGGGCTGGATCTGGCCCTGATCCGCGACCAGAAGGCGGAACGGCGGCATTACGACACGGCCTGGACCATCAAGCTGTTGTACCAGTCAATGGGTGCGCTGGCGCTGGTGCTGGCGGCGCCGCATGCGGCGGTGTTCTTTGATGATGCCCGGGTGGAGATGATTGTCTACGCCTTTGCCGCCATCTCGTTCATGCACGGGTTCGAGAACATCGGCATCGTCGCCTTCCGCAAGGAGCTCACGTTCCGCAAGGAATTCCTGTTCGGCTTCGGCAAGAAGGCGTCGGCGGTGGCCGTGACCATTGCCATGGGGTTCTACCTTCAGAGCTACTGGGCACTGGTCCTCGGCTCCCTGACGTCGGCGTTCGTGGGGTTGAGCCTGAGCTACGCGATGCACCCGTTCCGGCCGCGTTCGGACTTGTCCGGCTGGCGGGACCTGATCGGATTTTCCGCCTGGGTCACGTTCAACAACGTGGCCATGTACGCGCAGGGCAGGGGGCCGGACTGGATTGTCGGCCGTCTCGTGGGGGCGGATGGTCTCGGTGCCTACCGGGTCGCCTCCGACATCGCAAAACTCCCGTCCTCGGAGCTTTATGCGCCGATCATGCGGGCCGTGTTCCCCGGCTTTGCAAAGGTGGCGCACGACTTGCCGCGCCTGCGCCGGGGCTATCTGCTGGCCCAGGGCCTGGTGACCCTGGTTACCGTCCCCGCAGCGCTCGGCATGGTGGGCGTGGCCGAACCCATGGTATGGCTTCTTCTGGGCGAGAACTGGCTGGTGACCATCCCCCTGATCCAGGTGCTGGCCATTCTGGGTGCCACGCGGATCCTGCATGGCAATCGTTTTTCGCTGTTCATGGCCCTCAACAAGCCGTACTGGGTCGGCATTTTCATCCTGGCCGATGTCCTGTTGACGCTGCCTCTGATGGCGTACCTGTTGTGGGCCGGTCACGGGCTGGAAATCGCCGTGTGGTCGAAGGTCTTCGCCTCCAGCGCCCTGATGCCTTTCGGCGTGATGCTGGTTTCGCATTTCCTCCGGATGCCGAGCAGGGATTTCTTCGCTGTGATCTGGCGCCCGGTGCTGGCTTCGCTGGTGATGCTGGCGACCTTGCTGGGCACCGTCGCCGCACTCCCGGGCGTCACCAGTTCCGCCATCGCCGCCCTGCATCTGCTGTTGCTGATCCCTCTCGGGGGGCTCACGTATGCCCTTGTGCTGGCAGGGCTCTGGTTTGCATCCGGGCGGCCGGAAGGACCCGAAATGCGTGCCCTTCAGATGGCCGTGGACCGGAATGTCCTGAACCGACGCTGGGCGTGTCGACTGTCCGGCAATCAATCCCACTTCGGAGAGGTGTCGTAATGGGGGCATCATCATGTTGAAACTGCGCGGCACTTTTGGACCCGGAGCCGCTGAAACGGCTCCGGCGGTACCCGCCGGCTGGTGTTGGGAAACGGGGCCGGGTTTTCACCTGCAGTACGAGCCGGGTCACCCTTCCTGCACCGTTCGCAGGGACCCGACGGGCGTGGTGATCGGGGAACGCCACCTGATCCAGGACCAGCCATCCGATCCCGCGCGGCGCGACGGCTCGTGGCTGGAGCTGCGCTGGACGCCCGCCGGCATGGAGATCATTACGGACCGCCTCGGGACCATCCCGGTCCACTGGGCCGTCCGCGGCAGGACCTTCTATTTCGCCACCCGTCTTGCCGACGTCGCCCGGCTCCTGCCGGGAGCGGTCGAACCCGACCCGGCGGCGGTGCTGACCACGATCTTCCTGGATCACCCATGGGGCAGCCGCACCCTGCTGCGGGATGTGCACCTGTTGCCCCCGGCCAGCCGTTGCCGTATCCTGGGCACCGGGGCCGACCCGGTATGTGATCGCTACTGGCTGCCGCCCGTCCCGGAGGTCGGCGACCCGGGGTCGGTCGAGCCGTGGCTGGAAGCCGCCACCGAACGGCTCCGGCAGGCCCATGTCCGGCACGCGGCGGACCTCGATCCGGAGACGGTGGCCATGCCGGTGACCGCCGGTCTGGACTCGCGCTGCAATCTGGCGTTACATCCGGACCTGGCCTTGTGCGCACGGCTCTTTCATTGCCACGACCTGGCCAATGTGGAATGGCCCTATGCCCGCCGGATCGGGCGTCATCTCCGCCGCCCGATCGAACGTTTCGATTCGGCCGACGACATGCGCCATGCGCCTGGTTTCAACCCGGACCTGGGCCCCGGCGACTTCAATATCGGCCACTGGCGTCTGGTCGGGACGGCGCGAAGACTTGCCGCCACCGGGTCACGTGCCACGGTCGACGGGTTCCTGCAGGATCTGCTGTTCAAGGCCACGTTTCTGCGCGAGCAATCGCGGGAACAGCAGATCCAGGGACATCTGGCGCGCCTTCGCTACAACGCTGCGGCCCTGGGTTTTGGCCCCGACAGCCCGCAAGTGCGTCGGGTCGAGGAATGCATACGCGAGGACTTCCCCGCCGGTGACACCGGCCTGGAGGCCAGTCAGCGACACTATCTGGAGAACCGCAGCCGACGCCTGGTCTACAACATCGTCCGCCTGAATCAGAACTATCTGGATGTGCGCACCCCGGCGCTCGACCACGCGCTGATGGACTTTGCTCTGGCCCTGCCCTGGCAACTGCGCAAGGGCTCGTGGCTTTACCGGCGGATCATCCAGCGGCTCAGCCCCGAACTGGCGGGCATCCCGTATGACAAGACCGGGCTGCCGCTGCTGAGTCCGCGTCCACGTTCGCTCGGCAAGGCCACGGCGCGCCAGCTCCGCCCGTTCCTGAACCGGGTCTGGCCGGGCCGGCAGTTTTTCCAGCCGCCGGAAGGCAATTTCGCCCGGCTGGCGCGGCATGACCCCCTTTTTCGTGCCACTGCGCGGGGAACACTCTCCGGTTCCGAATGGCTGCGCGCGATCCTCGCGACCGATTCCCCCGAAGATGTGCTGCGCACACCGCGGAACATGGGCCCGCAGCGGATCGACTGCCTGGGGGGCATGCTGACGGCCTCGCGTCTGGAGTCCGCGACCCGGCAGTCGAGGCAGGCCGCAACGGCAGTGCCGGAAGCGAGCGCGACCCCCTCGACCGGACACCACCAGGGGGTCCTCCCATGAACCCACGGGCCAGACTGCACAAGATGCGAGTCCTGGGCAGTGGCTTCAAGAGTTCGGAGTATGAGCTCTACCGGCTCGGTGACCGGACTCCGGAGGCATGTGTGCGGTTCATGAACCACCGCCAGCTTCATCGCCTGTATCGAACGCATGTCAATCAGGGTGGCCAGAAGCACATTCTGGAAGACAAATGGCTGAGCCATTTCGTTTTCGCGGGCCTAGGCATCCCCACGCCCGAAACTCTGGGTCTCTACCATCCGGTCTTCGGCCGGACCGTCAGCGAGGAAGCGCTGACGACGGAAAGAGATTTCGTGGGGCTCGCCCCTCCCGGGGGCGAGGTCGACTGGATCTTCAAGCCCAGGGGGGGGCAGCAGGGTGAGCAGATCCATCGATTTTGCGGAACCGTGGACAACCTGGGGGCATTCCTCGAGCGCCTGGGAAACACGACCAGGCGTTACTATGGAACCCGTTACGACGGCTGGATTGTACAACAGCGGCTGCAGCAGCACGCCGACCTGCAGAAGATCAATTCAAGCTGCATTAACTGCGTGCGGATCGTCACCTTCCATGACACCTCGGGCACGATCACCGTTGATTTTTCCATCCTGCGGCTGGGCACGGCCGGATCGATGGCAGACAACTGGTACAAGGGAAGCCTGTCCGTTCATGTCGATCCGGATACCGGACGCATGGGTCAGGGAGTGTCCTGTCCCACCTCCGGGAGCCGTTGGTACCAGGTCCACCCCGATTCGAAAGTCCATTTTACGGGAACCCGGGTCCCGTACTGGGAGGATTGCGTCGAGTTGTCCAGGAGGGCGGCCGCCAATTTCTCCGGCACCCCGTCCGTGGGCTGGGACATTGTGGTAACCCCCGAGGGGCCGGTGTTGCTCGAGGGCAACGCCAACTGGGGCCTGGAGTCCGTGCAGATTCATTCGGACGGCTATCTGACGGATCCGGTGCGCGAGAGACTCAAAACCTATGACCTCGAATTTCCGGACCAGCTTCGCAGGCTTCCGGCGGCGGTGTTCGCCGTCCTGCTGAACCATCTCCGCCGTTCCCGTTTCGGGAGACGGTGGAATCGCCCGGGGCCTGTGTTTTGAACATGAAAATCGCAAACGTAAAGCGGGTGCATTATCCGGGCAGGCCAGGGGTGATGCGGGAGGTCCGCCGGGATCGGGCCCGCACGGGAGGTGAACCGAGATGATGTGGCTGAATCAGGAAACGTTGCAGCGGGGTTTCCGGCTCCTGGTGTGGGTGCTCGCCGGTTTGCCTCTGGCCGTCATGGCCGAACCGCGCGTGGTGGAAGATGCCGATGGGCTGGCCCGCGCCGTAACCCAGGCCGAGGCCGGCGATGTCATCGAACTGCGCCCGGGTGAGTACCGGCTGGGCGAGCGGCTCAACCTGCGCGCGGACGGAACCGAGTCGGAGCCCATCGTGATCCGGGCGGGCACCCCCGGGACGGCGGTCATCCACTCCAGCCAGACTACCGCCTTCAAGCTGTTCGCTCCGCACTGGGAGATCCGGGGTCTGGACTTCCAGGGGGAGGGTAGCGGCAACCATGCCCTGCATATCGTGCGGCGGGCCGACCATGCGGTGATCGAGGGAAACCGTTTTCGTAACTTTCACGCGGCGATCAAGGCCAATGGCGAAGGGGACCCGCGGCGCTTTCCGGACAATGTGCATGTCCGGCGCAACGTGTTCGTGAATGATGGGATCCACACTACGCGCTGGCCGGTGGTTGCCATCGACATCGTCGGCGGGCAGGGCTGGCGGATCGAGGAGAACTTCATTGCGGACATGGCACAGGGGCAACGCGGACGCCACGGCTCGCCCGGGTTCGTGAAGGGCGGGGCGGCCGATGCCCTGTTCGATCGCAACCTGGTGATCTGCGAATGGCGCCATACGGGCGAACGGCGCATCGGCCTGTCGCTGGGCGGGGGTGGCACCAGTCCCGGGGTCCTGGACCGGCGCAGGATCGGGGATTGCGAGACCTGCCCGGAGACTCTCGACAGCCGCATGACCAACAACATCATCCTCAACTGCCCGGACGAGCCGGGGATCTATGTGAATCGCGGGCGCGATGCGCTGGTGGCGAACAACACGGTGTTCAACGCCTACGGGATCCAGGGCCGGTTCCCGGAGACGCGCGCCCGGGTGGTGGACAACCTGATGACCGGGACGGTCTGGGCACGCGACGATGCCGAACTGGAGAAAACCGGCAACATCGAGACGGGGTGGTTCGACAAGGCGTCGTATATCCCCGGGCTGCGGGATCATCTGACGCACCGCATCTCCGACTATCACGTGCTCTACCCGAGCTGGATCAGCGAGGGGGCCGTTCGCTGGACGCAGGACTTCATCGAAGCAAGCCTGAACCAGGTGCGCGGGAGTTTCCTGGGGCAGCACTCCCGCCCGGTGGAGCGCTGGCTGCTGGCACCCGAATTCGGCGACCTGCGGCTGGAAGACATGGATGCCCGGCCCCTGGGCGCGGGGTCGGCGCCACCCGAGGTCGACCACGACTTCTGCGGGCAGCCACGGGAAGGGCGCGCGGACGTGGGGGCGATTCAGTATTCCGCCGGCACCTGCCACGTGCCCGACGAACTGGAACGCCGGCATGGTCGCCTGTTCACGGATCTGTGATCGAGCGCGAACGTGGACACCGATCAGCAGATAACGAAATGACGCACCTCCGGCACCCTGCGCTGGAAGACGTCGCTGACGAGCAGGCAGCCCGTCCGCAGCCCCCACAAAGCCAGCGGGCCGGGATAGGTCTGCCGGAGCCAGTGAATGCCTTGCACCAGGCCCTGCCGCCAGATATCCCCGCGCGCATTGGAGAAGTCATCCCCACTGTCGCCGCAGCCATAGGGGTCCGGCATCAGCACGGCAAATCCCTGGCCGGCCAGTTGCCGCGCCTGCAAAGCCGCCATCCGCCGGGACTTGTTCATCTCTTCGGCAAAGGGCTGCACATAAAGCACCGTTCCTCTGCAGGGCGTGCCCCCCGGAGGGTGCAGGACCTCAAAGACCGGTCCCGCGCTTCCGGAGCGGAATCCAGCCAGCATGACGGGCTCAGGCGGCAGCGAGTTTGAAATCGACGAAATCCACCAGATCGCCCAGCGTCGCGAAGGTCTCGGCGCTCACTTCATCGTCCTCCACGACGATGTCGAACTGCTCTTCCATGGTGGTCATGAGATTTACGACAGCCATGGAGTCCAGTTCGGGGATGTCCCCCAGCAAAGGAGTCTCCCGGCCGAAGGCCCGTGCGCGTCCGCCAAGCTCCAGTGTGGAGTCGATGATTTTCTTCACCTGTTCAATGCTGGACATGTTCGATTCCGTTTGCCGGTTTGATTCGGAGACATTGTAAATCAACAAGGGTTGAGGGCTTATAAGAACGCTCTGATTGAGTTCGCATCGGAGTGTCAGTTTGTTTTACAAAATGGTTGGCCGGGGGGGGGGATGAGTGCAGTGTCTCCGATATCGAGTGCTGTGCCAAGTCAAGAAAAATACGGGGGGTCAGCGCGAGCTTGCACCGAGATTTGCATTGTTGGGAAAAGCACGAGAAAGTCGTATGTATCGTCCCGTGCTTTCAGGCGTTCTACGGTGAGGGGGTCAACATCTACATGTCGTCCATTCAGTGGGGAGGAGAGAAGGTTCTGAACCGGGTGCATTACGAGCTGATCCTGAGAAAGAAATGGCAGAGGCGATTCCGGCTCTCGGAAAATCAGCAGGAGACGGTGCGGACCAGCATCGGAAGAAAGCGGAAAGAGTTCGCAGCCGTGCTGGTGCATAACATGCGCCAGCGTGTTCGGGTCGACCGGGTCGTCCTGAGGCGGCATGCGGCGTGGGATCTGCCGACGTATATGTTGTTGCCGCTCAATCTCGTACGGGTCATGAAGGGACGCGCAAGGAGCCAGCAGTCATGAGGGGTCTGCAGCGCAGCCGGCACGGGGTGGAGACGAGGAATCTCGGCCGTGGCAAAAGGGTGTATGGCGAGGAGCGTCGGCGGTAATGGCCCATCTGCTGCACGAACTGATCCTGGCCTCCGCGCGGCGGCGTCCGGATGCCCCCGCGTTGACGCACGGAGATCAGCAGCGCTCGTATCGGGAACTGTCCGGTGACGTGATGCGGCAGGCAGCCGCGTTGAGGCGCAACGGTGTACAGCCGAATGATCGCGTTGCCGTGTTCCTGGACAAGAGGCCGGAGACGGTCGTCGCGTTGTTTGCAGCCATGGCGGCCGGCGGCGTGGCGGTGCCGGTCAATCCGACTCTCAAGCCGCACCAGGTCGCGCACATCCTGCAGGATGCCGGTGCAATGGCCCTGGTCACCTCGCGCGGCAGGCTTGGACCGCTGGCGGAGTTCCTGAACGGGTGTCCCGATCTGCAACAGGTCTACACGGCGGACACGGGGCCGGATACGGACGACATCGTTCCCCCGGGGATGCGTCTGTTCGCCTGGGATTCGTCGTCAACGGACAGGGAGGCTCCGCCGGCGCCGGTCCGGCGGATCGAGTCGGACATGGCCGCGATCCTGTATACCTCGGGCAGCACCGGGCGGCCCAAGGGGGTCGTACTGTCGCATCGGAACATGGTGGCGGGTGCCAGGAGCGTCAGCGAGTACCTGGAAAACACGGCCGCGGACCGGATCCTCAGCGTACTGCCCCTCAGCTTCGATTATGGCCTCAGCCAGCTGACCACCGCGTTCCGGGTAGGGGCCGAAGCCGTTCTGCTCAACTACCTGATGCCGCGTGATGTGGTGCGGGCGGTCGAAAGGCACTCGATTACCGGGCTGGCTGCGGTGCCTCCCCTGTGGGTTGAGCTCGCGGGTCTGGAGTGGTCCGAGGGCGCGCGCCGGAGTCTCCGCTATTTCACCAATTCGGGGGGCGCGATGCCCCTGACTACCCTGACCGCCCTGCGCGAGCAGTTGCCGAATGCAGCGCCCTATCTGATGTACGGGCTGACAGAGGCATTCCGCTCGACCTATCTGCCGCCGGAGGAAATCGACGCGCGCCCGACCTCCATGGGCAAGGCCATCCCGAATGCCGAGGTGATGGTGGTACGCGCGGATGGTGAGCCGTGCGCCCCCGGTGAACCCGGTGAACTGGTTCATCGGGGGCCACTGGTGAGCCTGGGGTACTGGAATGCGCCGGAAGCGACGGCCCGGCGCTTTCGCCCGGTGCCCGGGCAGCGTCCGGAGCTGGGCCTTCCGGAACGGGCCGTGTGGTCGGGCGACACGGTGCGACGCGACGAAGACGGGTTTTTGTATTTCGTCGGGCGCCGGGACGAGATGATCAAGACTTCCGGTTACCGCGTCAGCCCCCGGGAGATCGAGGAGGTGTTCGACGGGATGGAGGGGGTGCGCGAGGCGGTGGCGTTCGGTCTGCCACATGAGCGACTGGGCGAGGAGATCGTCGTGGTCGTCGCCGGAGAGGAGGGCCGCGAGCCCCCGGAGGTTTCTCTGACGGCCGCGTGTCGGGCGGCCCTGCCGGCCTTCATGGTTCCGTCCCGATTCATCGTCCGGGCCGAGGCCCTGCCCCGCAATTCCAACGGCAAGATCGACCGTGCAGGGCTGCGCACCTTCTACCGGGACGCCTTCACCGAGGATCCAGCATGACGCCACACGTCACGGAACTCCCCTGCATGAAGCAATTCCGGCTCGTCGACGGCTGTCTGGCGCTGGGTGGCAGGCCCGTCACCGAACTGGCCCGGGAGGCCGGCGGCACGCCCTTTTACGCCTATGACCGCGGGATGCTGGACGCCCGCCTGGCGGAGCTGCGTGGCTGCCTGCCCCGCGCCGTGCACCTGCACTACGCCGTGAAGGCCAATCCGATGCCCGCCGTCGTGGAGTACATGGCGGAGCGTGTTGATGGCCTCGATGTGGCCTCGGCCGCGGAACTCGAGCTGGCCCTGAATACCGGTACCTCGCCGGGCGATATCAGTTTCGCCGGCCCCGGCAAGCGCGACGGGGAGCTTGCGGCGGCATTGCAGGCCGGCATCGTGATCAACCTGGAATCCTTCGGCGAGATGGAACGTGTCCATCGCCTGGCCGAGGCGGCGGGCCAGCCGGCCCGTGTGGCCGTGCGGGTCAATCCCGATTTCGAATTGAAGTCCTCGGGCATGCGCATGGGCGGGGGGGCCCGTCCGTTCGGTGTGGATGCCGAACAGGTCCCCGAGCTGTTGCAGCGTATTGGCGATTACGGGTTGTCGTTCCAGGGCTTTCAGATCTTTGCCGGCTCGCAGAACCTGCGCACCGAGGCACTGACCGCGGCCCAGGACGGCATCTTCGAACTCGCCTACCGTCTGGCGGAGCAGGCGCCAGGCCCGGTCAAGCTGCTGAACGTTGGCGGTGGTCTGGGTATCCCCTATTTCCCCAATGACCGGCCGCTGGATCTGAACGTGGTGACCGATCACCTGGCCGGGCATGTCGAGACCTGTGCCCGACGGCTGGGCGATGCCCGGGTGGTGCTGGAGCTGGGCCGCTATCTGGTGGGCGAGGCGGGGGTCTATGTGGCGCGCGTCATTGATCGCAAGATTTCCCGGGGCCGGGTCTACCTGGTGACGGACGGCGGCATGCATCACCACCTGGCGGCGTCGGGGAACCTGGGGCAGGTGATCCGGAAGAATTATCCGGTCGCGGTTGCCACGCGCATGACCGAGGCCGAAACCGGGAAGGCTTCGATCGTCGGCCCGCTCTGCACTCCGCTGGATATTCTGGCCGAACAGGTTGATGTGCCTGCAGCGGAACCGGGCGATCTCATTGCCGTCTTCCAGTCCGGCGCGTATGGCCTGTCGGCGAGTCCGGTGGGCTTTCTCGGTCAGCCGATGGCCGCTGAGTTGCTGGTTTGAGCGATGGCCTCCAAGTACATCAGCCGGAGGGATATCGGATGACTTCGCCGGCCGGGGAAGCCGCGATGCCGGAGCAACAGGGGCGCCCCCGTGATGACCGGGCCACCCCGGATTTCTCCGTGGTGGTACCCGCCTTCAACTGCGCGGCGTTTCTCGCTGATGCCCTGGACAGCATCCTCGCTCAGGAGGGCGTGAGTGTAGAGGTGCTGGTGGTAGACGACGGCTCCACCGACAACACCGCGGAGCGGGCCCGCACCTACGATGCCCGGGTCCGTCTGCTGTCCACGGCCCGGCCTCGCTCGGGGCCCGGTGCGGCCCGCAATGTGGGGATACGGCATGCGCGGGCGCCGGTGGTTGCGTTCCTCGACGGGGATGACGTGTGGTTGCCGGGCAAGCTGGCACTGCAGAAGCGGGTCCTGGACGAGAATCCCGATGTGGCCCTGGTCTGCACCCGGGGGGCGCACTGGTTTCCCGAACGCGAGGGGGATGCCGCCTGGCAACAGGCGGCCCCGCCCGAAAGCCCCGCCTCCGGCGAGATCCCGTTCCGGCCGGCCGGGTGGATCTATCACCTCCTGCTGCTCAGGCCCGCGTGGGTATGGACCTCCACCGTTGTGATGCGGCGGGAACTGATCGAGCGGACTGGGGAGTTCGATGAAACCCTCCGCCTGGGTCAGGACTACGACTACTGGCTGCGGGCCTCCCGGGAAACCCGGATATTGCGCATCGACCGCATCCTCGCTCTTTACCGCCAGCATGCGGACAATTCCACCCATACCCCCCGCGCGCGCAATTTCGAGCTCGAGATCCTCCAGCGCGCCCTGGCCCGCTGGGGCCGTGCGGGTCCGGACGGGTCCACGGTAACCGCAACGCAGTTGCGCGAACGGCTCGCCGGTCTCAGCTTCCGTTTTGGCTACAAGCATTTCTGGTCCGGGGACCCCCGAATCGCCTTCGGGGCTTTCGGGTGCGCCTTCCGGAACCAACCCCTGGCCTGGCGCACATGGGCCTACATCGGGGCTTCAGCCATGCGCAGCCTCTGGCCCCCCGGCCGCCGGTGACCGCCCATGCCACGGCCCTCCGGTCCCCACTCGCGCCCGGCAACATTGCTGATCGGTAATGCGCCACGGGTTGTGGTGCCAGTGGCACGCTGCCTGGTGGCGCATGGGGTAGCGGTCCGCGGGGCCAGCGTGCGGCCCGTCGAGCCGCCGGTGCGGTCCCGGGAGGTGATCCCGCGAATGGATCTCGCGACACCGGCTCAGCTCCACGACCTGCCGGAATCGCTCGCCTTCCCGGTACTGGCGCAGCCCCTGGACGGCCGCCGGGCCCGGGGCCGTCATGTTCGTGTGTTCCGGCAGCGGTGGCAACTGTTCCAGCCCAGTCAGGCGCCCCTTGGCCCGATCATGCTGGATCATGACCGGGTCGATACAACCAGGGCCGTGAGCGCACTGATGAAGGCCCTGCCGGGCTTCGCGTTGCAGCTGGACCTCACGTTGCTGGACCCCGCCGTTTGCAAGCTGCCCGAGGACGGCGGAAGAGTCGAATTTCTGCAGCATTGCACCACCATGGCGGTAGTGAACGAGGGATCTTTCGAGGAGTACTTCAACACCCGTCCGCGCAAGTTCCGGTCGAATCTGCGGCGGTATGCCAAACGCCTTCAGCAGGACGGTTTCAACGAGCACCTCGAGCGGGTTACCGACCCGGAGGCGGTCGCCGATGCAGTGGATCAGCATGGCGATATCGAGAGTGCGGGCTGGAAGGGCTGTGAAGGCACCGCAATGCATCCGACACGTGCTCCTGAGCCACGGTCGGCAGGCGGCCCGCCGGGCTCGTTCTCAACTGCACGCACAGTCAGGGAAAGACTGAGGCGGCAGCATCCGACGGGGTGAGGCGTAGCTGCCATTTGCGGGTTGTGCCCGCGGCGGGCCACAGGGCCGGTGGATCGGCCCGACATTCGGCGGGTCCCAGGGCGGACAGGTGCACGTCGCCGGATGGTTCGCTGTCGCCCGCCAGACGGCGGGTCCCGTGCGGGTTCAGCCAGCGTGCAGGTACGTCCGCGGAGGTCGGCTGCAACTGCAGCCGATAGTGCAGGGTGGCCTCCTGGTCGTCGATGGTCAGTTGTGCCTGCCACCGGTGGTCCGCCAGGGTTGCGGGGCGAAGGGCCTGCCGGCGGCCCAGCCGCCCGCCGAACAGCCGCCAGTCCAGGGTCGCCTGCAGGCGGTCGAGGGTTGTGCGTTCCGGCGCCCGCGTCAGGCGCACCGGCGCTCCGGAGCCAGTGAGGGTGACCCCCGAATCCGTCGGCTCTACCGAGAGGACATCCAGCCGGGTGAGGCCGAAGAGCCCGCCAGCGGACTCCACCATCGGCGTCCAGCCAGCCACCGCCGGTTCATCCTGAAGGTGCGACGCCGCCATCCGGACCGGTGGTGCGACCACCGGGCGACCGTCCACCTCCACATGGAAGGGGCACAGGGCCGCCTGGCGCAGATCGGCGACCGCGCGTCCGAACCCCTGGACGGCCTGGCCGCGGGTAGAGATCCGGGCATCCACGCGTGCGCCGCGATAGCGCAGCAGCCCCGCCTCGGCGTCTTCGGTTACTCCGGGCCCCGGGTTCCAGGCCGGCGACCAGTCGGGCAGGCCGGTGCCCGAAAGCCAGGGATGGCCGGCCAGGGTTGCGGACAGCAACCCCGCGAACCAGGCGTTGTACACCGTCAGGTACATGTAGCCATCCCAGCCGGCGGCCTCGCCACAGCCTCCGCCCGGCGTCAGCCACAGCAGGCCGTCGTCGCGCTGCTGGCGTTCGAGGCGCTGGCGGAGGTTGCGGGCGACCTGCAGGACCTCGGTTGCCGTGTCCGGCCGCAGCGCCCCCGGACGCAGCAGCAGTCCGTGCAGCACCGTCAGCAGGCAGGCATCGCCGAACAGGGCATGATTGCTGCGCCCGAGCCCGCCACAATAGCCGGAGTCGGTCAGGAACAACCCCAGCCAGTCCAGGCCGCGCATCAGTGCGGTTTCCAGCTCGGCATCCGGCGCCCGCCCCAGCGCAAGATGCAGGCACAGGAGAAATTTCAGATGGTAGGCCACCGGCGTGGCGATGCCCCGTTGCGGGTCGGGATGCCGCGGGAAATCGATGAACCCCCCCGCCCGGGTGGTCCATGCCCGCACCTGACTGCGCAACCGGTGCTGTTCGCGCGGAAGCCGATCCGGGCTCGCCTCACGCACCCGCAGGGCCTGCGCCAGCAGGCTCCAGTTGTTTGACGGGTACCCGCGGGCCAGCGGACATTGCGTGCGTGCCGCGGCCACCCGGTCGGATTCCGTCGTTTGCTCCAGCGTCCCGGCCAGCAGGCCCAGCCCGAGCCGGTTGAACGGTTCGTGTCCGCGCTGCGCTGCGGGGAGTGCGGACCACTGTCGCAGCAGGACATGGGCCGTTTCGTTCCGGTCATGATGGGTCAGGGCCAGGGCCGCCAGCACCGCGCCATAGTGGTCGGTGGGTGTGGAGCGGTCGGCACAGGGGTCATGCAGGAAACCATCGGATGTCACAAGGGCTTCCAGCGCCCCGGTGACACCGCCGGCAAGCGATCGCAGACGCGCACGCTCGTCTGCCGAAGAGGCTGCATAAGTTGTCCGCGACATGACCTCATAGTCCCTTGTGGTCGGACACCACCGCAAGCACAGCCCCCCGCGGGCCTGCCGAAAAAAACAGCCCGCCCGCAGTGGCTGCAGGCAGGCTGAATCCGGAATCGCAACTGGCCTTGACGAGAGAGAAGGCCAACCTGGGAGTGTGATGCAGATCCGGAATGCTCGGAGGGAGCATGTCCCTGACGCTACCCGGAGAACGGGCCTCCGTATGTGCGCCAGCGAACCATGCCCCGTATTTTTGAACCCTGTCCCTTGCGGTTTCGGGTTCGGGTGTTTTAGTTGCGTTCGTACTCGGGTGCGTCCTGCAGGGTTTCTTCGTCCATGTCGACGTAGAGCTTGATGTCATCGCCGTCCATTTCGTGGCTGACGCGGTCCCAGGAGAGGGCGATGTCTTTTTCGCCCAGGCCCAGGACTCCGCCGGTGCCAACGATGACCGCGACGATGTTCCCGTCCCGGTCGATCACGAGATCCCTGACTTCGCCGAGATCCGTGTCGTCGCTGCGACTGTGGATGTTCGCACCGATGATGTCGCCGGCATGCTGCGCGCCCTCCGGGGCGCGGTCAAAATGGGGCGCACTCGCGTGATCGGCCCCCCGGGCACCCGGTTCATCCATGCCGGCTTCGGGTCCGTTCATGGCCCCGTGATCCGGTCCTTCATCGTTGTGTTCGCCGGCGAAAGCGCTGCCGCCCATGCCCAGGGCAAGGACGGGAACGATGGCGGCGGTCAGTTTCAGTTTGGTAAAGGTCTTCATGATTGTTTCCTCTCAAGATCGGTGTTCGTACCGGATGAATCGCCGCGTTCATGCCGCGGGCCGGTTCGCCCGAGGAGATGAACGCGTAGAGGATTCTGGGGGTTGCGGCGCAGGGGCTCCGTACGGTGAGACACAAAGGGGGCACGTATGCGGCCTTGATGGCCTGGAACGTGATCCAGCCTGAAGAAAGAGGGTAAAGGGCGGGAGGCGATTTTATGGATCGGTGGAACCCGGACGTTCGGCGTGAGTTGCCTCGTGAAGGCGACGCACGAGCGCCGGGATGCGCATCTCCCAGCGGTTCTCGCGGGCGTAGGCAATGATCGCTTCGTGGTCCCACCGGGCCTCCAGGGCGTCGGCGATCGCGTCGCGCAGGGCGTCGCCATCGCCCAGCTCGACCAGGTGGCCGAGCCAGTCGGCGTGAATCACCTCGGCGTTGCCGCCGACGCGGGTGGTCACCGTCGGCAGGCCGCAGGCGGCGGCCTCCAGGAACACGTTGGCCCAGCCCTCGAAACGGGTGGCGAGCACGAACAGGTCGGCGGCGGAGTAGTAATCGCGCAGGCGTTCCGGGGCGACCGCGCCGGTGAAATGCACCCGTTCGCTCACCCCTTTCTCCTCCGCCAGCCCCTGCAGCCAGGCCAGCTCGTTGCCGTCCGGACCGCCGCCGCCCACGCACAGATAGTGCAGGTCCGGGTGTCGCTGGAGCAGGGCGGGCATCTGCTCGATCACGCGGTGGAAACCCTTGCGCTCGTTCAGGCCGCCTACGGTGATCATGATCTTCGCCGCCTGCGGCAGGCCCAGTGCTCGCCGGCAGGCCTCGCGATCCTCGGGGCGGAAGTGCTCGAGATTGATGCCGTTGGGCATCACCTCGACCTGGTGGGGCGGGATGCCCATCTCCAGGGCGAGGCGGCGCAGGTCATCCGACACGGAAAATACCCTGGCGGCGCCGTGCATCGCACGCAGGGCGAGCCAGCGGCAGGCACGCGTGCGCGAGATCCGCAGCAGGGTGCCGCGCAGGGTGATGGTCCACGGGAGACCGAGCCAGCGACCCAGCAGCCAGGCGGCGACGCCGTCGGGGTAGATGAAGTGGCTGTCGATGGCGGTAATGCCCTGTTCGCGCTTCAGGCGGCGCACCAGCGGCAGGATGCCTAGGGCCAGGAACGGCGCGTCGGTCCATTTCATGATGCCGGGGATGCACAGGAAGCGGGGGTGGTACACATCGATCCCGTCCTGCACCTCGTGACGCGGGATGGGCGGACGAAAGTGCGGCTTCCAGAACCGGCGGATCAGCCCCTGTCCGGGGAACCAGGCGACCGGGGCGACCACCACCAGCGGGATGTGTTCGGCGACGCGGAACATGCGCTCGCGCACGAATACGCCATAGGTCGGCTGCACCGCGTTGGGGAACACCCGCGACAGCACCAGCAGCTTCATGTGGCAACCCCGACCGAGGGGGCCGCCTGCCGCACGCTCTCGATCACGTGCCGGGCGTTGGCCTGCCAGGTACAGCCCTGCGACTCCACCAGTGCGGCGGCCTCATCGCCCAGTTGTTGCCGCCAGGCATCGTCCGCCAGCAGGCGGTCCAGCTGTTCCGCCAGCGCATCCCAGTCGCGCGGCGGGAACAGCAGGGCGCCGTGTTCGTGTTGCACGACCTCGCGGATGTTCGGCTTGTCCGGGGCGACCACGGCGCGCCCCAGGGCCAGGTATTCGAACAGCTTGATCGGGGAGGCATAGTCGGTCACGTCCGGTTGCACGGCGATATCCAGGGCGGCGATATGGCCCGCGATCGCGGCGCGCTCGACCGGCCCGGTGAAATGCACGCAGGCCTCCAGCCCGGCCTGTTCGACCTGCTGGCGCAGCGCCGGAACGGCCGGACCGTCGCCGACGATCAGCAGGTGCAGATCCGGGTGGCGGGCGCGCAGGCCGGCCACGGCATGGATCAGCCCGTCGACCCCGTGCCAGGGGCGGATCCAGCCGACGAAGCCGACCACCCGGGCCCGCTGCAGGCCGTAGTGTGCGCGCACCGTCGAGCCCTCCACGCCGGGATGGAAGTGCGCCCCGTCGACGCCGTTGGGCATTACCAGCAGGCGTTCCCGCGGCACGCCGCGCGCGGCGAAGATATCCGCCATGGCCCGAGTGACCACGATGGTCCGGTTGGCGCGGCGGCAAAGCCAGTCCTCGAGCCACTGGGCCAGGCGGCGGAAGACCAGGTCGCCGTGGGTCTGCAGTTCGAGGCTGAGCGGGGCATTCACCTCCAGCACCAGGGGGCGGCGGGTCAGCCACGCCACCAGACGACCGGCGAAGCTGAACAGGCTGTAGCGTTCGTAGATGAAATCCGGCCGGTGACGCAGGACTGCCACCAGCAGCAGGACCATCGCCGGGCCGTTGTAGGCCAGCGACAGCAGCTCGTAGACCCAGAAGGGGATGGGCACGCCTCCCAGCGTGGGGCGTGCATCTCCGTCGTCGGAGGATTTCGCCGCCGGGGCCGGCGGGATATCGTCGTCGTCCGTGTGTTCCGGCAGACGCCGCTGCAGCGGCGCCACCATGTGGACCTCGTGGCCCAGCTCGCGAAACGCATCGCACAGCGCACGGATGTGAATGCCCTGGGCGTCCTCGCCGCGGGTGCGATGGTGGTAGAGGATCTTCATGATTCCAGGGCCTCGCTCTCGACCCAGCGGTACTTCCCGGAAGGGGAGGGGGCGATGTGATCCACCAGCTGCAGCCGCACCGGTACCTCGGCATGCAGGATGCCCTGCATGCCCCGCGTCACGGCCCGGGTTTCGTCCGCGCCCCAGGGGCCGCTGGCGATCACCTCGATATCCAGGCTCAGATCCGCGCGCTGCACCAGCCGGTACTGCGCGACCTGCGGCATGTCGCGCATGACGTAGTTGGCGGCCGAACCGTGCACCCGGCGCCCGGCGGCCCCGACCAGGAAGTCGTTGCGTCGTCCCTCCAGGCGGTCCAGCGTCGGCAGCGGCGAGCCACACGGGCAGTCCGTGCCATCGCCCAGGCGCCCGCGATCGCCCACTCGGTAGCGCACGAAGGGCATGCTGTAGCCATCCAGATTGGTGATCAGCAGATCCCCGATGCCGTCGGCATCCGGCTGGTCGACCTCCACATGCACATGTTCGGTGGCGATATGCAGGCGCCCGTGCCGGCACTCGTGCGCGACCAGGCCGCCATCGCGCGAGCCGTATTCGTTGGCCACGGGACATTGCAGGATGCTCGCGATCTGTTCGCGTACCTGCGGGTAAAGCATCTCCGAGGTGCAGACCACCACCCGTGGGCGCCAGCCGCGTGCCAGTCCCGGGTTCGCCTCCAGCGTCCGGGCCACGCGCAGGATCACGGTGGGGTAGCCGTAGACGAGTCGTGGCCGGAAGCGCCCGAGGAAGCGCGCATAGGCCTCCAGGCGCTCCGGCGTCAGCTCGTGCGCCGACAGCACCACCTGGTTGAGGAAGTAGCGATCCTTGATCACGCGCAGGCGCGAGGCCTTGCCCAGCTCGATTGGCGAGCCCCAGAAATCCACCTGGCGATCGCCCGGCCGGATGCCGAACCAGCCGCGAAAGCGCAGCTTCTGTGCGTTGTGGCGTGCCTCCTTGACCCGGTCCGACCAGAACACCAGCGGCCGCCCGGTGGAGCCGCCGGTGCTGGAGGGCAGCAACGGACCGGCGGCGTTGTCGGCCAGCAGATCGCGCCCGCGCTCGCGCACCGTGTCGCGCTCCAGCACCGGGAACGCGGCGAGCTCCGGGGAAGCCCCCGCCAGGATCTCGCGGTAGTACGGAACGTGGCAGGTGCAATGCTCGAGCAGGGCCTGCAGTCTGATCCTGTGTTCGCGCGACACCGCCGCCGCGCCGGCCTGCTCGCCCTGGCGCAAGCTCCGCAGATGAGCGGCCGTCTCGCGCCCGCGTAACTGCTCGTGGACCGGCCACAGCAGGTGTCTTGCCAGTGGCTGCGGCATGCGCAGCGGCCAGTCGGGCTGTGGCAGAAGACGTGCAGGGCGGGCGGAGTCGTTCATGGGGCATGGCTCCTCACGCGATGCGCTCGGCGGGTACGTCGACTCGCTGGCGCAGGAAGGATTCGAACATCAGCAGGGCCCACAGCGGGCGCGAGTGGTCGGAGCGTCCGCTCTGGTGCTCGTCCACCAGCTGGCGCAGGCGTTCGGGGTTGAACCAGCCGGAATCGGCCAGCCGCTCGCCCAGCACCGCCTGGCGCAGGGTGTCGCGCAACGGGCCGCGGAACCAGTCGGCGATCGGCATGACGAAGCCCTGCTTGCGCCGGTACAGCACGTCGTGCGGCAGGTCCTGCTCGAACGCACGCTTGAGCAGGTACTTGCCCTCGCCCTGATGCAGGCGCAGGTTGGCCGGCAGGGTCGCCGCCCATTCGACGAACGGGTGATCGAGGATCGGCACCCGCACCTCCAGACCGTGCGCCATGCTGGCGCGATCGACCTTGGTCAGGATGTCGCCCGGCAGCCAGGTCTTCAGGTCCAGGTACTGGACGAAATCCAGCGGTTCCTCGCGCGGGGCACGGGCGGCGTGCGCGTGCAGCACCTCGCTGGCCGCGTAGCCCTGGAGCTCGCGGCGAAAGCGCGGGGAAAAGAGCCGGGCACGGCTGGCATCGTCGACCACGGTCACGCTGCGCAGATAGCCCTCCACCGCGTCCCTGGCCAGCGCCTGAAAGGTCGCCTTGGCGCGGAACGCGCGCGGGGCCCAGTCGGCCTTGGGGTACAGTGCCGCCAGGGTGCCAAACAGCGGCCGGCGCAGTCCGCCCGGCAGCAGGCCGCGCAGGCGTTCCTCCTGGCGAAACCCCCGGTAACGCCGATACCCGGTCAGGGTCTCGTCCCCGCCATCCCCGGACAGCGCGACGGTGACGTGCTGCCGGGTCAGGCGGGAAAGCTCGTAGGTCGGCAGCGCGGAGCTGTCGGCAAAGGGTTCGTCATACAGCTGGGCGAGGGGGTCGATCAGCTGCATGCGGTCGACGTCCACCTGATCCAGGAAATGCCGGGCACCGACGCGCCCGGCCACTGCACGGGCATGATCGCTCTCGTTGAAACGGGGATCGCCGAACCCGATGGAGCAGGCATTCACCGGGTCCTCCGAGAGCTGGCTCATGGTGGCCACCACCGCGCTGGAATCCACCCCGCCGGACAGGAAGGCCCCCAGTGGCACCTCCGAGACCATGCGGATGTCCACCGCCTCGTGCAGCCGCGCCCGCAGTTCGTCCTGTGCCGCCTGCGTGCTGGCCGGACTCGAGGCCGCGAACTGGAGATCCCAGTACGGGCGCGGTCGCGCGTCTTCCGTGCCGGGCTGCAGGCTCAGGGTGTGGCCCGGCGGCAGCTTGCGGATGGCGGCGAAGATGCTGCGCGGATCGGGTACGTAGCCATAGGCGAAATATTCTTCCACCGCTTTGGGGTCGAGGTCGCGCGGCAGCTCCGGACAGGTCAGCAGCGACTTGATCTCGGAGGCGAACAGCCAGCGCCCGTCGGGCAGACGGGCGTAGTGCAGCGGCTTGATGCCGAGGCGATCGCGGGCGAGAAACAGGGTCTGGCGCTTGCGGTCCCAGATGGCGAAGGCGAACATCCCGCGGAAGTGTTCGACACAGGCCTCGCCCCATTCCTCCCAGGCATGCACGATCACCTCGGTGTCGCAGTGGGTGCGGAAGTGATGCCCGCAGGCCTGGAGTTCCCGCATCAGCTCGGGGAAGTTGTAGATCTCGCCGTTGTAGACGGTCAGTACGCTGCCGTCCGCGTTGGCCAGCGGCTGGCGGCCACCCGCAAGGTCGATGATCGCCAGCCGCCGGTGTCCCAGGGCGATCCCCGGTTCCTGGTGCTGGCCACCGTCGTCCGGACCCCGATGGAACTGCACGACATTCATGCGTTCCAGGAGCGCGTGCCCGGGCGTGACATCGGCTTGCGCGGCGAGGATGCCGACCAGACCACACATGGTCAGGCCCCTCCCGCGGACGGGTGGCGGGGTCGGCGAGCAGCTGGCAACAGGGAGCGGTAGAGCTCGGCGTAGGCCGTCACCATGCGTCCCAGGCCAAAGGTGCTTTCGGCCCGTTCGCGTGCCCGGGCGCCTTCGAGTTGCAGGCGCCCGGGATCCCGGACGTAGTCCGCCAGGGTGCTGCACAGGGCGTCGGGATCGCCCGGTTCCAGCAGCGTGCCGGTGCGGCCGTCCTCGACCAGTTCCGGGAGCCCGCCGACGCGCGAGGCGACCACCGGCAGGCCGCTGGCCATCGCCTCGAGGACCGTGACCGGGATGCCCTCGGCCAGCGAAGGCAGGACGAACAGGTCCATCGCCCGCAGTTGTTCCGGCATGTCGGTCCGGTTGCCGGGCATCCAGGTCTGCTCCTCGATCCCCAGTGCCGCGACCTGCTCGCGCAGACGTGCTGCCTCGGGGCCGTCGCCCAGCAGTACCAGGCGCAGGCGTGGAAAGTGCTCGGGCAGCCGCTCGCGCAGACCGGCAAAGGCCGCGACCAGGGTGGCTTGATCCTTGACTGGCGACAGCCGTCCCACGGTGCCGATCACCAACGGCGCGTCCGGCGAGCGCTGCGTGTGGTCGTGCGGGTGGAAGCGCCGGGTATCCACGCCGTTCACGATGTGCTGCACCCGCGTCCGGGGGATCCCCGCGGTGGTGGTCAGGTAGTCGGCCAGGTGCGCGGAAACCGTGACGTGGCGATGGACCCATGGGCTCAGCCACTGACGCAGGCGGCGGTACTTGGGGTTGCTGCCGTCGAGGTCTGCCATGTCCCAGCCATGTTCGGCATGCACCCTTGCGGGCACCCCGGCCAGCGTAACGGTCGGCTGACATTCCAGCGCGGCCAGGTTGGAGCTGTGGACGATGTCCGGGCGCAACTGGTACAGCAGCCGCCACAGGCGCAGGAACATGCCCGGACCGATCCCCGGTCGCTTGTGCAGGGCGTAGATCTCGACGCCCTCCGGCAGGCGGGCACTGAAATCCGTGTAGTCGGCGATGCAGATGATTACGTGGCGAAAGGCATCGCGGGGCAGATTGCGCACGAGTTCGATCAGGATGTTCTCGAGCCCGCCCACGTCCAGGCGATAGACGATATGCGCGACCAGCGGCCGGGTATCGCGACCGTCGCGTGCCAGGGCCGGGGCGGGGGTGGTTTCCGTCACTGCGCCCGCACCCGTTCCAGCCGTTCCAGGACCGCCGGCAGCGCGTCTTCGGCATAGCGCTGCAGGCTGGCTTCGACCTCGGAGGGGTCCTGGTCGAATTCGGCATAAAAGGCAACCAGTGCGGCATCGTCCCGTCCGCCCAGCAGGCGATGTACCGCCTCGCGCGCCTTGACCTCGTGGGCCCGGGTCGTCAGTGTCCCGTTGACCCAGTAAAGCCGCCAGACCACGAATTGCCGCTCGGGCCCGCGCACCAGGAAGCGCTCCGCCCGCGGCCCGTCGTTTACCGTCACCGATCCAGCGCGCTGCTGCGACCAGTCGGAGCGCTCTCGCCCGGCCAGGGTGTTGTCCCAGCCGACCATGCTGCCGTGGCGGTGCTGCTCGCGGTAATAGGCGACATGCAGGCCCACGGCGGGGACGCCCTCGTTGTCCGCGACCCAGCCGCCACGCTCGGCCCGGGCAAAGCGATACCCCGGTTGCCAGGGGGCCGGTTCGGTGTCGGCGGAGACCGCGTGCCAGTCGTCGGTGACGATGGCGCCGTCACCCAGCCCCGCGACCTCACCCAGGTCGCGCTCGTTCATCCACTGGCTCCAGGCCGGCCCGGCGCTGACGAGGATGATCCCCAGCAGCGTGATCGCGAACAGCGAGGCGGTGCCCGCCGTTACCGTAGCGCCACCGGCGGTGTCGACCGGAGCGGGCGACGAGGGTGTATCCGCCCGGGGTTCATCTTCGCGCCACAGGGCGCCGATCCAGAACATCAGGAAGATCACCACGCCGAAGAAGATCCAGCCGTAGATCAGGTGATCCACGCCGGCCGCATGCTCCATGCCACTGAGGTGGCCGATCATCACGATCATGTAGGCGCGCAGGCCGTTGGCGATGATCGGCACTACAATGGCGACGGCGATGAAGAGCAGACGCCGCGACAGGCTGCGGTACATGATGTACGCATACAGCGTCCCCAGCGCGACCGAGGCGATCAGGTAGCGCACGCCGGAGCAGGCCTCGACCACCGACCAGCTGCCGGTGGGCAGTTCGAACTGCAACCCGTCTCGATAGATCGGGATACCCGACAACTGCACCGCGTAGACGGTGAAATCGGCGGTGAAGTCCATCAGCGGCGGCACCAGGAACTCGCCGAACGGCACTGCGAACAGCAGGTAGGCGAGAGGAAACATCAACACCCGGATCGCGGAGCTGCCCAGCACCAGCCATACCACCGCCGGGATCATCAGGGTGGCCGCGAACTGGCGTACCGAGGAGACATCCACCAGGTCGCCCATCACCCAGGCCATGCCCAGCAACAGGACAGGTGCCACGGCCAGGGCATTCGGTCGGGGTACCACGGTCGCCAGCTCGCTGCGCTTGAGCCAGACCAGGAACAGCACGATCGGGACGATCAGGAACCCGTGGGTGAAGGTCTCCGAGCGCGACCAGGTCTCCACCATGGAGAGCCAGGTCGGGGCAAACGCCACAAGGGTGATGGCCAGTACCAGCACGAATGCGGTCAGTGGCCACTGCCAGGCGGGTGCCGGCAAGGGCCATCGGGAAGCGAGAGCCTCGTTCATGCCGTCTCCGTGCCGGAGGTGACCACCGACGGGTGAGTGGAGGCGTTCAGATGCCGGTCGAGCATCGCGAGGTTGCGCCCCCAGTTGTAATCCGCCTCCACCCGCGCTCGCGCGCAAGCGCCGCGGTGGCCCCCCGTGTCGTGCAGTGCGCGCAACACGGCGGCGGCGAAGGTCTCCGGATCGGTGTCGGCCTCGATCACTTCATGCTCGCGCTCCGCGGTCAGGCCCTCCAGGGCCTGGGGGGAAGCCACTACCGTGCGCGCCAGGGCCATGGCCTCCAGCACCTTGTTCTGGATGCCGCGGGCAATCCGCAGGGGGGCCACGGCCAGTTCCGCATGGCCGATCCACGGTCGCATGTCCTCTACGAATCCGGTGACCTCGACGCCCGGCAGGGCGCCGAGTTCCTGCACCGCGGGTGTGGGGCGGCTGCCGACGATGTGGAACTCGGCGGTCGGTTCGGTCTCGCGGATCCGCGGGAACACGGAGCGGGCGAACCAGATCGCGGCATCGACGTTGGGCCAGTAGTCCATCGCCCCGCTGAAGACCAGGGCCCGCGCATCGGGTGCATAGGGGATTTGCGGGGGAATGCGGGCCGGGGCGAAGAAATCGGTATCCACACCGTTGTTCATTGCGTGCACCCGGCCGGCACGTTCCGGTGCGAGTTTGCGGAAGGATTCGGCCTCGGCCGGAGATACGAACAGGCTGGCATCGCTGCTGCGTGCGAGGCGTCGTTCGTAGTCCAGCAGCTTGCGGCCTTCGCGCCGGTAGACCGCATTCATCGGCCAGCGCCGGGTCTGCGCATACTGGGTCCACTTGTCGGAGTCGACATCGACGAAATCGGTGACCCGCGTCAGTCCCGGGCGGTGGTCGACATATTGCCCCATTGCCGAGGAGAAGATCAGCGCACGCTCGACAGGGTGGGTCTCCAGGGTACGGTCGACCCAGTGCTGGAGCGCGGGATCGCGGTACCACGGCAGCGTCAGCGCCTCGCCGGTGGCAAAACCGCGCAGTGCCCGCAGCCGCGCGCGGCGACCGGGCAGGGGACGCGCGCAGACACTGGCGCACAGTGCCTCCAGCTCGCCGATGTACGTCCGGTCGGCCGGGTCGTCGATGAACGTTCCCAGGTGCACACGGTAGTGCCGCACGAGGTAGCGCAGGATGTGATACGAGCGGATCTTGTCGCCCTTGTTCGGCGGCCACGGAATCCTGTGCACGAGATACAGAAGATGATCCATAGGAGCACTCCGTGCTAGCCGAGGGAGCGGGAGAGCCGGGGGCCCAGCCAGTTGGCGACCGGCCGCGGCAGGTGTTGCCAGGCCTTGATGAAGTAGCGGTATTTGGGGTTGAGCGGATTGACGTCGGGCATCTCGCGGGCGCGCACCAGGTGGTATTCGTAGTGCAGCGGCTGTGGCTCGAACCCCCAGTTCTTCTTGAAGCTGAAGGAGCCGGTATCGCGCTTGCTGCGCCCGAAGTCGTAGATGCGATAGCCGTCCTCGCAGGCGCGGCGCATCAGTTCCCAGTAGAGGAAATCGTAGCCCGCCACCTGGCGCGCCTCGGGCGTCCCGGCGCCGTAGTAGGGCAGTACCTCATCGCGGAAATAGAACGTCATCACCGTGGCGACCGGGTTGCCATCGCGGGTCGCGGTCAGTACGCGGCAGTCGTCGCCGAACACGTCCAGCAGGGCCCGGAAATAGAGCCGGCTGAAGACGGGTGTGCCCATGCGATGCACGCTGGCGGCATAAATGGGGAAGAAACGTTCGATGCCGGCATCGCATTCGCTCGCCAGACCGGCCTTGATGCCCTTGCGCACCATGCGCCTTTGCTTGCGCGGAATTGCGTTCATGTTGGCCTCGACGTCGGCCTCCAGCGGCTTGCGGAAGGTGACGTAGAGATCCTTG
Source organism: Thioalkalivibrio sp. ALR17-21 (assembly GCF_000420185.1). Taxonomy (NCBI): domain Bacteria; kingdom Pseudomonadati; phylum Pseudomonadota; class Gammaproteobacteria; order Chromatiales; family Ectothiorhodospiraceae; genus Thioalkalivibrio; species Thioalkalivibrio sp. ALR17-21. Next base: position 105,462 of record NZ_ATUL01000002.1, read on the forward strand.
GTGGGCCGCTCGGGATAGTGGGGCTCGCGGTGGCGGTACTCGAGGTAGTCGACGCCCAGGCTATCCGCCAGTCGGCAGGCGTGCCGGTCCAGCGCCGCAAAGGCGTCCGGGGTGCGCGCGGCGATGCCGCCGTAGACACCGAAAGCCATCGACGTCAGGGCGTCGCCGAACAGGCGGGAGCGCACCCGTGCCAGCGGGAGCACGCCGACGATCGTCCCGCCCTGCTCGACATACAGGAAAAAGGTCCGGTGACCGAAGGCGCGGCGCATGACATCGGCCCAGCCCGCACGATGGAAGAACGTCGCGTCCGGGCACTCCTGGACGAAGGCGTCCCAGCGCGAACGGTTCTGCGCATCCAGCTCGTGTATCCGCAGCTCGGTGTTGCCCGCAGGCGGTCCCAGGTTGTCAGGCGATTGATACACGAGCGATCTCCGTTGTCAGCGCGGGGCGCGGCGTGGCTGCGAGCTGGTCGGCGAATACGCGATCCATGCGATCCCATTCGAAATCCTGGAGCAGACGTTCCAGACGCGGCGCCATGCGCTTGAGGTTCAGGTAGTGACGAAAACGGGTCTTCGCATCGATGCCGGGGATGCGGGGCTGATCCGGATCGATCTCCCAGGGGTGGAAGTAGAACACCGCCGGCATGCCATCGACCCGTGCGATGTGGCGCAGGGCATGACGCGAGACCGCATAGGGCAGCAGGCGGAAATAGCCGCCGCCTGCGACTGGCAGATTGCGGCCGCCCATGCGCAGAGTGGCGGGCGGCAGCTCCAGGATGCCGCCTTCCAGCGGCCTGTGAGGTTCGCGCGGGGCATCCGGCATACCGTAATGGTCATGGTGGACAGGGTAGATGCTCGAGCTGTAGGCGTGCCCGGTCTCGGCCAGGACGTCGTGGGCCCAGAGATTGTCCTCGCCGATCGAGAAACTCGGCGCGCGATAACCACGGATGACGGTTCCCGAGAGGTCCTGCAGGATCCTCCGGGCGCGCGTGATGTCTTCGCGGAACGCCCAGGGCGTCAGGTCGGTCACCCGCTGATGGCCGTAGCCATGGCTGGCCAGTTCGTGTCCGGCTTCGACAATGCGCCGAATCGCCCGGGGGTAGCGTTCCGCGATCCATCCCAGGGTGAAGAAGGTGGCCCGTGCCCCGTTGCGTTCGAACAGCTCGAGAATCCGGTCCAGATTGCGCTCGATCCGGCATTCGCGAGTGTCCCAGCTGCTGCGCGGGATGCTGGGGGCCAGTGCGGAGACCTGAAAGTAGTCTTCGACATCGACGGTGAGGGCGTTGGCGGCCCGGTTTCGGATTGGCGACATGAGTGTACCCCGCGGGTCTGTCATGAATGCGTGCCGTCGGCCCTGTGGACCCGCGGCTCGCATTGTTCGCCCAGGAGTTCCAGAATCTCCTGGGACAGGCGGAAGTTGATCGAAAGGTTGCGTTCCATCCGCTGGAGGCGTTCGTGCAGGGCTTCGATGTCCAGTTCCATGCGCAGCAACGCCACCTGGCCGGCGACCATGGTGGTGTTGCTGCCCGGGACGTCGGTCTGCTCGGTGGCTGCAGCCTGCGCGTCGGTTGCCGCCCCGTCCTCCACCGGGTTCTGTCCCAGGTCCTCTTCGATCTCGTCGATGACCATCCGGGCATGAGCGGCGTCCAGTTCGGCCCTTTCCTCGAGGTAGCCCATCAACAGAAGGCGGTCGCAGAAGGTGTTGACCTTGCGCGGGATGCCGCCGGTGTAGTCATGGATGCGAGGCCAGATGTCGTCCGCAAAATGCGGACGGTCCTGCCAGCCGACACGGGCGAGGCGATGTTCGATGTAGGCGCGCGTGTCGTCCTCGTCCATCGGCCCCAGGTGGTAGGTCGCGATCACGCGCTGGCGCAGCTGCTGCATGTTTTCGCTGCGCAGGAGTTGCCGGAATTCCGGCTGCCCCAGGAGGAAGCTCTGCAGCAACGGACCATCCGTCCCCTGGAAATTCGAGAGCATGCGCAACTCCTCGACCGCGTCGGGACCGAGATTCTGCGCCTCGTCCACCACCAGGAGGGCGCGCTGGCCCCGTGCCCGGGTGTCGTTGAGGAACCCGTCGAGGCGTCGTAGCTGCCCGGCCTTGTGACTGGGCGCGTCCTCCAGGCCGAAGGCCAGACAGACCGAGCGCAGAAGGTCCTCGGCATCCAGCTGGGTACTCACCAGCTGGGCGGCGACCAGCGGCTTGTCGCCCAGGGTCTCGAACAGGCTGCGCACCAGGGTGGTCTTGCCCGCACCGACCTCGCCGGTGATGACGATGAAGCCTTCCTCCAGCTGGACCCCGTATTCGAGGTAGGCCATCGCCCGGCTGTGGCCCTTGCTGGCGTAAAAGAAACGCGGGTCGGGGCTGAGGGCGAAGGGGCGGGCTTCGAGTCCGTAGAATTCCTCGTACATGACTCAGAATTCCTTGATCAGCATGCCGATGATCGAGTTTTCCCGGTACTCGTTGGCGCGGCTGTCCGAATCGCGGCGCTGATGCCGCAAGGCGAGACGCGCTGTCAATACCGGGGTGATTTCGCGGCTTACACTGGCGCGTAGATACCAGCGGTCATCCTCGCGATCGACCCCCAGAAACTCGGTATTACTGAACCCGGTGCTCAGCTCGCTGGTCGTGCGCGGACCGAGGTTCCACTGCCAGGAGGCATTGATCCCCGTGCGCCGGCGATTGTCCTGGAACAGGCCCAGGCCGCTTTCCAGTTCCGACTCGCGCTGGGTCTGGAATGCGTTGACTCCGAACACGCTGCGCCCGGTGTCGTAACTCCAGGAGGCGCGCCAGGTCCGGGTGAAGAAATAGTTGGCCACCACGGCTTCTTCGGTCAGCCCGGAGATCGCCAGGAGGAAACTGACTTCCTCGAGCGTGAACTGGTCGAACAGCTCATCGACCGTCATGCCCAGTTGCTGCGACAACTCGTTGAACTGAGCCCCGCGCCGTTCCCGGGTGGAGGTGATGCCTTCGTTGAAACTCAGGCGGTAGCTGGCGCGACGGCTGCGGTGATCCAGCGAGAAGGCGCGCGTCTTGCCGAAATAGCGCTCGCCATAGCGGCCATCGATCCGGGTGACGCGGGTGGGCGCCCAGTTGGCCCCGACTTCCCAGAAGCCGCCGTCCACATCCGAGCGGGTGGTCGGAAAGTCGTTGTCTTCGTAGCCGGCCACACCGAAAAGCCGCAGCGACCGCCCGAAGCGATAGCCCAGGGTCCCGCTGACCTCGCTGAATTCGCCCTCGGGGCCCGACTCGAAGCGTTCCTTTTCGTGGGAGGCCGCGACCTGCCAGAACGGGCGGTTGAAGGCCGCGCCACTGTCCAGGGTGTATTCCACGCGGTGGGCATCGCTGTTGGGACGGTCGCTGCCGTGGTAGCGGATCTCGTCATAGGTGTAGCGGAGTTCCTGCTCGGCAAAGCTGCCGAAGCGCGTCCGCAACACCGGGGACAGGCTGTAGCGCGTGGTTTCCTCCAGGTTGCCGCGCGGCGTGCTGCCATCGATGCCTACTGGTGCCAGCAGTGACGAGACGTTTTCCCGTCGTGATGCGCGCGCCTCGATGAAGAAGGTATCCGGTATCACCTCCCAGTCACTGCGCGCGCGCAGATGGTGGCTGACCCGGTCCTCCTGCGATTCGCTGGCGTGGTAACGGGAATTCAGGCGGTAGCTGACTCGCGTTTCCATCCGCGGACTGATCCGCCGCAGGTTGACCCCCGGATTGATACGGCCGATCAGATCCGACGACTCTTCGCCGCGTGGAGCGAGGGTCACGTTGTCGGTGATCTCCACCGAGCCACTGATCCGCGGGGTCACTTCCCAGTCGGCCGCCAGCGCGGGCGACGACGTCAGGCACAAGACGGGCAAAATCCATCCACGGGCTGACGGGACCCGCTTCGCGATGGCGCCCGGCATGCGCTCAGGCCCCGGCACGGGCTGGTACCTCGTGTTCACGTCCATGGTAGTAGCTCCCGCCATAGTAGTAGCCCAGTCCCGGCAGGGCGGGGGCCCGATTGAGAGCGGAAAGGACAACATCACACGACTGGAGTTGCTCCATGGCCTGCTCGACCGAAGCGGCGGGCGTGCGGTCGGCATCCACGACCATGATCACCTGGCCCATGTGACTCGCCAGTACGCCGGGTTCGCTGGTCGCCAGCAGCGGCGGGGAGTCGAACAGGATGACGCGATCGTCATAACGCTCGTGAAGGTCATTGATGAGCCGCATCATCACGTCGCTCGCGAGGATTTCGGTGGAGCGGCCGTGCGGGCGCCCGGCGGGCAGGATCGTGAGGTTTTCCAGGTTCGTGCGCAGCAGGACATCCGGGAGGTCGATCCCGGGGTCCGTCAGGACGTCCATCAGGCCGCGGTCCGCCTCGAAGCCCATGGTGATCGGAATCGCGGGCCGGGCTACATCGGCGTCCACCAGCAGGACCGTACGGTCGAGCTCCTGCGCAATGCTCAACGCGAGATTGGTGGCCGTGAACGTCTTGCCTTCCCGGGGCAGGGCGCTGGTGACCATGATCAGCCGCCCCCTGGGGATCTGCATCGCGGAATGTCGGCCGAAGGCATTGTTGAGCAGCGGCCGCTTCATGATCCGGAATTCCTCGGCGATCGAGGAACGCTCCTCCCCCGGAATGACGATGCCCTGCTTGCGCAGCCAGGCAAAATCGATGTGTACCTGTTTCGAACGCGACGGCTCCGGTGCGGGGGCCGCCACCCCGAAGGGGGCGCTGCGCTCGTCGCCGGACCCCGTACCCTGGCGAGGACGGGTTCGGCTCTTGTCCAGGGCCTTTTCGATAATACTCATGAGGCGCATCCTTCGGTTGGGTACGAGTCTGGCTGGCGCGCGGCCTTTACCCCCGCGCCGCCGGACCGCGGTGGCTCGGTCACTGCGTTCGGGGTCGGAGCGGTCATGGCAGGAAACCGGTCACGTTATCCAGCAGACTGGCCGTGTCCGTCAGATAGAGGGTCATCACGATCGCGAACGCCAGCAGCAGACTGCCGACCCCCAGTGCGAAGAAGAACAGCTCCGAATAACGGCGTCGCCTGTGCACCGCGGTGCGCACGCGCGATATCGAACCCAGCACGGGGCGGCCGGTGACTTCCGCGAGCTGACGGGTGTTGCTGATCGTGCGCCGCACTTGCGAGAGCAGGAACGCGAACCCGCTGCCCGCCCCCAGCCCCAGGAGCAGGATTCCGGCCGCCAGCAACGGTCGGTCCGGAAAGGCCGCCTGGTCCGGACGCCGCGGGGGTTCGAGGACACGGAAATCGACGGCGTCGGTCTGCATTTCCACCTCGCCCGACATCACCGCCTGTTCACGGCGATTCTGCAGCTGGCGGAAGGAATCGCGCATGACGTTGTAGTTGCGGGTCAGGGAGGTCAGCTCGGACTCCACTGCGGGGGCACGATGGACATCCCCCTCAAGGCGCTCGACGCGATCCTCGAAATCCTCGATCCGGGTCCGCAGGGACGCGAGCTCGCTCCGGGCCTCGGTAATCGCTACCTGCAGGGGATCATTGCCCCAACCGCCGCCGGACTCCGGTAGCGCTTGCGGGTTCTGCGCATAGGCCTCGGCCTCACGCTCACGCCGTTGCTCAAGTTCTTCCAGCATGCGGCGTGCGGAACGGACATCCGGATGTTCGTCCGTATAGCGCTGGCGCATGGCATCGAGGTTGTCCTGCAGGTCGCTGATGCGCCGCTCCAGCTCCGGGTTCTGATAACGGGCCTGGCCGCCGGCGCCAGCCTCTGCCGCGCGGCGCTGCAGGGCTTGCAGGCGGCTTTGCGCCTCGCGCTCCTGCAAGCGCGCTTGCCGCAGCTGCTCGCGCGCCCGCTCCATCCGGCTGTAAAAGTTGCCGTCCCCGCTGAGGAAACGCGCATTGTCGCGCTTGAACTCCTCGATCTCCGCCTCTTTTTCCTGCAACTGCTGTTCGTAGTTTTCGAGCTGACGTTCGATGAACTGTTGCGAGGTCGACAGATCGAGGCGCGAATCGCCCATGCCGCGTTCCATGAACAGGTTGACCGTCTGCCGGACCACCCGATGGGCCACATCGGGGTCGTGATGACGGAAACCGATCTGGTAGATGTTGTCCCGCTGCCCGCCCTCGAGGGTGATTTCCTCGCGCAACATGGCGACCTGGTCATCCAGGCTGGAGTTGCCTTCCACCACGTCGAGATCGCTGTTCCGCGCGATCTGTTCGAGATTGTCGCGACTGAGTAGCGTGTGGGTGATCATCCGGAGCCGCTGTTCGGTGTCCGGCCTTACGGTCATGCCGCGCAGTAACGGGTCGAGCACCGACTGGGTGTTTACATAGACCCGCGCGTCCGCCTCGTAGATGTCCGGCAGGTTATGAATATATGCCCAGCCGCCCAGGCAGATGATCCAGGCAACCGGAAGGATCCACCATCGGCGGTTCCAGGTGGCGCGCGCGTGATGAAGGAATTCGTAGATTATCTTTTCCATAGAATCCGGCTTGTGGCCATACCCCCCCAAAGGTGGCTAAAAGACGACCCATGGCTGAGCGGGAGTGGTATCCCGTTCTTTACCCGGCGGTATCGTTTCGGCTGGTTTTTGATTGTCAATGTCACCATTGAAGATGGTTTTTGGGGCTTTGTCCACATTTGTCGGAAATGTTTACACAAGGGGCTTCTCGGGCGTTATTCGGTTCCGTGGGCGTCAAATACTTTTACAGCGGAAGTGTTTCAGGGAAGTGGTGACCGTGTTGTTTTTGTTTACATGAGCGGCTTTCTTCCAGCGGTCAGCCGGAGACACGCAGTCTTCTGTTTTTTGTTATCAGGGTGTTATGTGGCCTGGTCCGTTTTTTGCTGAGTCTTCGCAGACAGGGCCATGTGCCCCGGCATTGAGCGGAGACACCGCATGAACCATGAAGAACTCGCCCGTGAGCTGGCCGATTTCTGGCTCCCAACCCTGCAGGAACGTGACTGGGAAGGGCGGCGCGAGGTTGTGAACGAGGTTCGCGCCGAGCTCTGTGAGTATTTGCCCACGGGCGAGGAATACGAGTCAGTCTCCGCGAGTTTTGTTGCGGCGGTCATTGACGCGCTGGGTGCTCCCCCGGTCATCCGGTCGGCGCAAGCCTCCATCTATTGCTTCTCTTCCGACCAGGACCATTGGGGGGCGGCGTTTGCCTGGCAATACGTCCAGGGCGAGGAAACCGAGGATCTGTCGAAATTCATGGAGACCGTCTGCAAGGACCGCAGGCGCTGGCCTCGCTACCTGATCGACATGATCACCCGGATATGGGTCCGGGGCGAGGCTCTGCGTTGCCGTCTGCTCGACCTGTCGCGGGGTGGTGCGCGCATTGCCGCGCCGACCGGCTACCGGGCGCTTCCCGGGCCGGGCACCCCGGTCCGCGTTGCGGTACCCAACGGCAACGTGCGTGAGGCGGTGGTTGTGTTTGCCGGCCAGGGGAGGGCCGGCCTGCAGTTTTACCGATCCGAATATTTGTGAACCCACCAGACAAGCAGGGCCGGGGCAGTTCCGGACAACACCCGTGCGGCTGCTTACAAACATCAATGTCTGATTGAGGTCCGGTCTGCACCGGATATTCGACTATCAGGCGGGGAGTCAGTGAATACCATGCATCCAGAAGCACCAATTCGGGTCTATCTGGCACGTTCGGAGTCGCTGCGCCGCGTGCATTTCGGCCTGCGTTACCGAATTTACTGTGTAGAAAACGGCTATGAACCGGCAAGTCGGTATCGGGACGGTCTGGAGCGCGACGCCCTCGATCAGCGCTCGGAACACTTCGTCGTGCGTGTCGGCTCGTTTCACGGTCGCGGGCGGTGGGTGGGAACCATGCGCCTGATCCTCCCGGATGGACCGCATGATCCGGACAAGGTGCCACCCCTGGAGATCTCGCGGCTGATCGCCTGTGATGCACAGCATCTCGAATCGTCGAGGGTGCTTTACCATCTGTCCCAGGCGGCTCAGGCCTACGCCGTCGAACATGGATATCCGCATCTCCAGTTTCTGATCCGGCCGGCGCTGGCCCGCTTGCTGTGCCGGTTCGGACTGCCACTGGAACAGTGCGGGGAGGCACGCGATCATCGTGGCCTGCGGATCCCGTACCGGGTGGACGCGGCGGCCGCCGCGGACCGGCTCAGGAACTGGCGCCAGCGCTATGGCCTCCCTGCAGCAACTACCGGTTCACACTACATTCCCATGTACTGGCCCCTGGAGACTCACCCCCCTGACGTACAGGACGTTCAGGGCGCCAGCGGGATGGACTGCCCGCAACTGCAAGATAGCTGAAGGGGGCTCCGGCGTGGACCAGGATCCGCTGACCACTGCGTTTCACCGGGACTTCGACCTGTTCGAGCCCCTTGATGCCGCTGCTCTGAGAGCGGTCTTTCGCCTGCGCTACGAGGTCTACTGCCGCGAATTCCACTTTGAACGCGAGGAGGACTGCCCGGAGGAACAGGAAATCGACGAGTATGATGCGGACTCCTGGCACTGCGTCCTGCAACACCGTTCCAGCGGGACCGCTGCCGGGTGTGTGCGCATTGTCCCCGCCAGTGGCAGAGGTTCCCACACCGAGCTCCCGATGGAGAAATACTGTCGGGGCAGTTTCCTGGATGTTCCCGAGCGTCCGGATCGTCTGGATCGCGGCCTGGTCTGTGAGGTCTCGCGCCTGGCTGTACACGGCCGGTTCCGACGCCGTCGTGGGGAGGCGGCAACCCCGCGGGGGGACGTGCGCACCCGGCAGATCGCGGCGGAGCAGTACCGCTCTTTCCCCATGCTTGCGCTCGGGCTTTTCATGGGCGCCACCGCGATGGCCACGCTGCACGGCAAGGAGCATGCCTTTGCCATGATGGAACCGTCCCTGGCGCGCATCCTGCGACGCACCGGGCTGCCCATGGCACAAGTGGGCAGGCTGCAGGAATACCATGGCCGGCGGGCTGCCTTTTACATTCACCGCGAGACGGCCAGCGAAGGCATCGAACGCTCGGAATTTCTGCGAGACCTGTATCACCACGCCTATGACATCTTCACCGGGAACATGGAGCCTCCGGCGGATCGGGTGTCGCGGGTCCGGGCTGCCTGATGTCCGGGTTCGATTACAACGTCGCCTTCGTTCGCACGATCGGCTGGGTGACCCGGACCGAACTGGAGCGCCTGCGCAACGCCCGGATCGCCATCGCGGGGCTGGGGGGCGTGGGCGGCAGCCATCTGCTGACCCTCGCCCGGCTGGGTGTCGGGCATTTCCACATCGCCGACTTCGACCACTTCGAGTTGCACAACATGAACCGCCAGGCCGGGGCGAGCATGTCGCGAATGGGCTGGCCCAAAGTGGACGCGTTGCGGGACCTGGCGCTGGACATCAATCCGCAACTGGAGATCCGCAGCTTTCCGGAAGGTGTCCATACCGGCAACCTGGATGCGTTCCTTCAGGGGATCGACGTCTATGTCGACGGACTCGATTTCTTCGCCTTCCAGATTCGCCGCGAAGTCTTCGCCGCCTGTGATCGCATGGGCATCCCTGCCGTGACCGTGGCACCGCTCGGCTTCGGAGCTGCGCTGCTTAATTTTCGTCCCGGGGGCATGAGCTTTGATCGTTATTTCGATCTGCGCGATGACCTGTCCGACACCGAGCTGTCGATACGCTTCATGGTGGGTCTGGCGCCGGCGATGCTGCACACGGGCTACCTGGTCGACCCCGACGCGGTGGACTTCGAGGCCCGGCGCGGGCCCTCGACGCCGATGGCGTGCGAGCTGTGTGCCGGGGTCATGGGGACCGAAGTCCTGAAAACCCTGCTGGGCCGCGGTAGAAGCACCTGGGTCCCGCGCGGGGTGCACTATGATGCCTATCGTCAGCGCCTGGCACGGACCTGGCGACCGGGTGGCAACCGCAATCCGGTCCAGCGACTGCTGATTCATTTCGCGCGCCGCCGGCTCGCTCGACTGCAGCGACGGCGCGCGACCGCTTCACCTTCGGGAACGGGGTAACCCCATGCAACGAATGAAAACGACTCTCATGGCCCTTGGCATGCTGGCCGTCGGACCGGTACTCGCCCCGGTGGCCGCGGCCGACGACGCGGGCCGCGAACTGGCAGAGGCCGTCCACGAGCGGCCCGAAGGCAACGACGTCGTCACCCGGGGAACCATGACCCTGACCGGGGAGGGCCGCCGCGAGCGCGTGCGCGAGAGCTATGAATACCGCCTGGATGGCGATGAGCCCGGCGAGAGCTGGAACCTCATTCGCTTCACCTCGCCCGGGAACATCGCCGATACCGCCCTGCTGATTCACAACCACCCCGGTGGCGATGTGGACCAGTGGCTGTACCTGCCCGCAACGCAGCGTGAGCGCCGGGTCTCCGGCGAGAACCGGGGCGGGAGTTTCGTTCAGTCCGAGCTGTATTTCGAGGATCTCGAAGACCGCGAGCCGCACAAGGATGATCATCGGATCCTGGGTCAGGACACGTTCCAGGAAGTCGAGGTCACGATCCTGGAAAGCGTGCCGGTCGATCCCGGCAACTCGACCTACAGCAAGCGCGTGAGCTGGATACACGAAGAGACCCTGATCCCGCTGCGCATTGACCTGTACGAGGGCGGGGAAGAGCCGTCCAAACGCATGGAGGTTCAGGAAATGGAAGAAATCCAGGGCTACTGGACGGTCATGCGCAGCAGCATGACCGATCTCGACAGCGGCCGCATCACGATCCTCGGAGTTGAGGATGTGGTCTACGACAATGACCTGCCGCGTGACCTGTTCACCACGCGTGGTCTGGCGGATCCGCAGCGTGCGCGCCCCTATCGGCCCTGAACGGGCGCGGCCGCGCCGGCATCCGGGCCGGGCGGGGCTGTTCCTTGCCGTGCTGGGGGTCGTCGTGCCGCCAACGGCCGTCGGCGAGACGGCCGCGACGGAGGGTATGACGGAGAGTCCGCCGGAAGAGGCCCCCGTCCGCTTTACCTTCGGAGTTCAGGGGGAGGCCGGAGACGCTGAAAGCGAGGCACCCGAACCGGACTCGCCCTGGCGGACACGGGTGGATGATGCGAACGTGGAGGCGGGGATCCTCGCGACCTCCGATCGTCCCGTGGATTTCACCCAGCATGGCCGTGCCGTGGTCTCCGCCGCCCGCCCCCTGGGGGAGGCCTGGGAACTGCGTCTGGGTGCGCGCGTCGATGCGCAGCTGCAGCAAGGCGGTGACTATCCGGGGGTCTCGCGGCTGAGGGCCGACTACGACGAGACCTACCTGCGTTATCGCGGGGACCGGACACGCTTCACATTCGGGGCGCAGCAGATCCTCTGGGGGCGCGTCGACGAGATCCCGCCGACCGACCGCCTGAGCACGAAGGATCTGACTCGCTTCGGTCTGGATGACTATGCGGATCGGCGGCGCGCCAGCCCGGCGATCCGCGCGGAGTTTTTCCAGGGCGCCTGGCATGCGGATCTGGTGTTTCTCCCGCTGTTTCGCGAGGCCGAACTGCCGCACCGGGACAGCCTGTGGCACCCGGTGGATCGCAATCGCGGCGAACTGCTGGGCCTCCCGGCACAACCGGAGCTGGCCCCCTTCATTCGCCAGGCCGATGTCGACGATGATCTCTCCGGCAACGGGGGCGGGGGTATCCGCCTGGCGCGTGCCGGGCGCGGTGCCGATTTCGCCGTCACCCTGCAGCGGGCGCGTCACTCGGAACCCTATTATCGGTTTGACGAAGCAACACGCCAGGCGATCCTCGCCGGCATGCCTCCGCCGGAAGAGGCGACCCTGGAGGCCATCCATCCGCGAACCTGGGTCGCCGGGGGAGATATCGCCTTTGCCGCGGGGGCGTGGACCTGGCGCGCGGAGGCGGCCTGGCTGAGCGATGTTCCCGTGACTCGCGCGGACGATCTGCGCCAGGAAACGACCGAAGGCTTCGACTGGGTGATCGGTGTCGAGGGGTTCCCCGGCGATGGCGATTTCCGCATGACCACTCAGCTGACCGGGCAGCACCTGATGGGCGCCGGCGACGTGCTCGATGACACGGAGAGCTATTTCCTGACCGGCGAGTTCGAACTGCCGTTCGCGGGTCACGCGTGGAACGCGCGGCTGCGGTACTCGCTGGGACTGAACCGGCGCGACGTCTACCTGCATCCGGAACTGGCATGGACCGCCCGCGAGCCCATGGAGTTCTTTATCGGCGCTCACTGGCTGGACGGCGCGGATGGAACCGCCGGTGACTTCTATCGCGACAACCGGATGCTGGTCATTGGCTGGCGGGGCCAGTTCTGATGCACTGGATGCTGCGGCATCCGTCCCTGGCACTGGTTCTCCTGACCCTCCTGGTCGTCCTGCCCGGGCCCGTCCTGCTGCAGGTCGATTTCAACAACGCCCCCGAGATCTATTTCCCCGAGGACGCACCGGCCGTGGTCTTCGACCGCGAGCTGCGCGAGCATTTTCCCCAGGATCAGGTGATTGTCGCGCTGTTTTCCGGGGAGGGCGTCTACCAGACCGAATTCCTGCAACGCATCGGGGCACTCTCGCAGGCGCTGGCAGCCGCCCCGGCGGTCGAGCGGGTGCTGTCGGTCACCACCCTGGACCACATCCGTGCGACGCCAGCCGGCTTTTCGGTCGAGCCACTGATCGATCCGCGGGAGCTGGACAGCCGTACGCCGGAGGCCTGGCGGACGCGAGCGCTGGAGGACCGCTTCGCACCCGGGCTGGTGGTGGCCGACTCGGGCGAGGCGATCGCGCTGGTGGTCCGTCCGCACGCCCTCGACAACAGCCTCCAGCGGCTCCAGCTGGAACAGTTGCTGCGGGCCGGGATCGCGGAACACGGGCTCGCGGACGACCTGTCCGCGGTCGCCGGCCATATCGCCCTGGACGTGGCTCAGCTGCGCGCGATGCTGACCGACCTGGCGCTGCTGGTGCCGGGCACCATGACAATCGGACTTTTGCTGCTGTGGTGGCTGTTCCGGCGCTGGCTGGTGGTGGGAGTCGCGGCCGCCACCATCAGCGCCGTGACCGGTCCCGCCATCGCACTGCTGATCCTGCTCGAGCGGCCGTTCACGCTGATCTCCGCGATTCTGCCACCGCTGCTGACGGCCCTGACCGTGGCCATGCTGATGCACTTCTTCAATGCCCAGCTGCATGCGGCGCAGCGGGGTTATCTCGGGCGCGATCGGGTGGTGGCGGCCCTGCAGGCGGTGGCGCGCCCGATTCTTTTCATGGCGTTGACCACCGCGGCGGGTCTGGCTTCGCTGAACGTGAGCAGTATCCGGCCGATTGGCAGCTTCGGGCTGGTCGGGGCATTCGGCGTATTGCTGGCGGCGGCCATTGTTCTGTGGCTGTTGCCAGCCCTGATGGCCCGCTGGGACCGGGGCCCGTGGCATGCGCCCCGACGGAGCCTGCGCCTGCTGGACCGCGTCACCGGCTTCGCGGCCCATCTGGCCATCCGCCGCGCCGGCTGGGTGGTGGCCATCGCCGCAGCGCTGATCGCGATCGCGCTGCCGCAGATCCGGCATGTCGAGGTCGAGACCGATCTGTATGCCTTCTTTGACGATCACCACCCCATCACTCAGTCGACCCGGCAGGTCGAGGAGGAGCTTTCCGGCGTGATGGCCCTTGAGGTGGTGTTCCAGGGGCCGGAATGGGACAGCCTGCAGGCCCCGGACCGCCTGCAGGCCATCCATTCGGTGCAGGAATGGCTGGATGCCCGGCCGGAGGTGGATTACAGCATGTCGCTCCCGGATCTGGTCGCGGAGATGCACTGGGCCTTCAACGAAGAGGATCCGGCCTTCCGGACGATCCCGGACAGCAGCGACCTGGTGGCGCAGTATCTGTTCATCTACGACGGTCGCGACCTGTACGACGTGGTCGACCGGGATTTCGGGCGCAGTCGGCTGCTGGTCAACCTGAATGCTCACGGGGCCCGCGAGATCAATGCGCTGATGGATGATCTGCGCGACCGCCTGGAGGCGCACCCCCCGGCGGACATGCAGTGGGATCTTGCGGGGATGGCACGGCTGTTCGCCGATCAGGAACGCCTGCTGATTCAGGGGCAGCTCCACAGCCTGTACGCCGTGGCCGGCATGCTCGCGCTGCTGATGCTGGTGATGTGGCGCTCGGTCCCGCTGGCCGCCGTGAGCATGCTCCCGAACCTTGCTCCACTGGCCTTGATCTTTGCGGTGATGGGGTTTCTCGGCATCTGGCTGGACATGGCTACGGCGATGATCGCCAGTGTCGCGATCGGTATCGCCGTGGACGACACCATTCATCTGTTGTACGGCTATCGCCAGCGCCGTCTGGCCGGCAGTTCGGTCGCCTGGGCCCTGGCCCGTACGTTCCGCCGCACGGGCCGCGCGATTACGGCCACCACCATCGTGCTGGTCGGGCAGTTCCTGTTGCTGGCCCTGTCCGACTTTCAGCCGACCGCCGCCTTCGGTTTGCTCACGGCCTTCGGGCTGGTCGCCGCGCTGATCTTCGACCTGCTGGTGCTGCCCGCACTGCTGGTCCTGGGCCACCGTCTGAGGAACCGCCCGGTTCTCTCCTGACTGGCGGCGCGTAGACTCCCTGTAACCGGCACAAAAAAAGACCCCGTCCGGAGACGGGGCCGAAAAGGGGCCTTTCCTTGAGGGGGGGGGCAAGGAAGGCCCGGGCTACACCTGCGGGACTTGCGCCCGCAGGTTGTTGTCGTTCGTCTGCCGGCGGCCACGGATGGCGATGAAGCCCAGGAACAGCAGACCGGTGCCCAGCAGGATCAGCATGCCCGGCTCCGGCACTTCGTAGCGTACGGTGCTGTTCAGCTGGGTCTGGCGAACCAGAGCGCCGCTCTCCAGCTCCACCAGCTGGTCAGCCGTCGGGATGGGCGGATCCACGTTGGTGTCAAGGCGCCAGCTGATGGGGATGCCGGCACCGCCCTCTTCGCTCGCAATGTCGTAGAAGCTCTCGCCGGATTCGTGATCGATGAAGAAGTTCCGGACGAACTCGTTGTCGGCCCAATCGTCGTCGAAACTCACCTTGCCCATGATGTCGAGATTGGCGGCCTGGATCACGGAGCCCTCGACGTCCATGCGCATCACCTTGGTCCGGTCACCGGAGGCGCCGTCTTCAAAGTAGGTGTCGAAAAAGCCATCGGTGTAGCGAATGCTCAGGTCGCCGTTGTCCGTCTCGTAGACCTCCCCCTGGATCTCGTAATCGAAGGTGAGTCCCCAGCCGGTGTCGTCGTAGAACCATTCGTCGGAGGAGAAGCCGTTATTGGCCTGCGTGCCACCGACTCCGCTCACGAAGTTGAGATTCACGACATTCTTGTCGGCGACATCGTCCGGATATTTCAGCGATACCGATGATTCACCGTCGATTGCCGTGAAGTTGCCCTCCGAGAATCCGAAACCATCCATGGTGCTTTCGAGATTGGTGTCCACGAACTGGGTACCCGCGGTATTCGGGTCGCCCAGGTAGAAGGACGAGGCCAGCGTGTTACTGGTTCCGAGTGTGTCGATCTCGCCGGTCTGCGTGCTGCTGTTGCCACTGAAGTCCTGATCAACATCAATGACAAAGGATCCGGCGAGGGCAGGCGATGTCATCGCCATGCCCAGTGCTGTTGTCAAAAGGAGATTCTTGTAGTTCATCGTCATTTCCTTTGAAAGGTCTGAATGGGTACCGCAAGGATACTTATGCAGACCTCGTGCCAAAGGATGAATAGTTGCAGAAAAAGGCCTAATTACAGGAGGTTAAAATAACCTGTCTCCGGTGGTCCAGGTGCACCGGGCGGGTTTTCCGGGCCCGGTGTAAACCTTCTGTACGGGCCTGCCGGATCCCCCCCTCAGCGGGCCAGCTGATCGTGAAGCGCCCGCGCCTCGTTGCGCTCAGGGAAATCGCCTCCTTCCTGCAGGATGGCTTCCAGCAGGGTGCGTGCGCCCGTGGAATCGCCGGCCCGGTCGCGTGCCCGCGCCAGGTTGTAGCCGATGTCCGGGGTGGAAGCGGCATCGTCGAAGGCGGTCTCCAGCACTTCGCGGGCCTCGCCGGGCTGATCGCCGTAAAGCAGTACAACACCCAGGGTGTCGAGGACCACGGAATGGTCGGGCGCCAGGTCCCGTGCCCGGCGGGCGTGATCCAGCGCCTGCTCGTTGTCGCGTTCCCGCAGCAGCCAGGCAAGGTTGTTGAGCGCGATCACGTCGTTCTCGTGCCGGGCGAGCAGGACCCGGTAGGTGCTGATGGCGCTCTCCTCCTCGCCCAGCTCCACCAGGGTCGACCCGAGCAGGTGGCGTGCGCCCGGGTCCTCGGGATTGCGCTGTAACCATTCCTCCAGTTCGCTCAGCGCCTGTTCGGTCTGCCCGGCTGCCATGCGTACCTGATGACGTTCGGCCAGCCATTCCCGTCGTGGTTGCTGCTCGATCGCCGCAGAATAGGATTTCGCAGCGGCCTCGTGGTCCCCGGCGCGGGCCTCGAACCAGGCCCGCTGAGCCTTCACGGCCGGCAGGTCGGGCCCGGCCTCTTCCAGCGGGCCAAAGGCCTCCCGGGCCTCATCCACTTGCCCCATGAGGCTGAGCTGGCGCACCAGGGCCTGCCGTGCGTCCATGCGCTCGGGGTTCAGGGACAGGACCTCGCGTAGCGCGACCACGGATTCCTCCGGGGCGCCACTGGCGGCGAGAACGCGTGCCAGGCGGAACTGGAAGGTCGCGTTGTCGGGTCGCAGTGAAGTCAGCCGGCGCATTGGATCCACCGCTTCCTCCGGCGCTCCGCGGCGCTCCTGCACGTCGGCCATGGCGAACAGGGCCTCCGGTTCTTCCGGGTGGCGTTCCAGAGTTTGTGCCAGGGTCTCAACGGCAGCATCCGGGCGGTCCTGTGCGAGCTGAGCACGGGCCAGAATGAGGCGCGGCTGCAGCTGATCGGGGGCCTGTTCGATGGCCGGCTCAAGCCACTCGGCCGCCTGTTCCGGGCGTCCATCGCTGAGGGCCATCCCCGCGAGGCGCATGGCTGACCCGGGATGGCCGGGTTGCCGGCGTTGCAATTCCTCGAACACCTCGGTGGCTGCATCGCGATGGCCCATCCGCAGCTCCAGCGAGCCCAGGTTCATGGCCAGACTGATGCTGTCGGGGACCTTCTGCAGGCCTTCCTGGAATGTCAGTCGGGCCTCCTCCACACGGTCCAGCCCCAGCAGGGCCGCACCCTTGACGTTGTAGCCCTGGGCCGCGTCCGGCGCGTCCGCAATCATCTCGCGCGTGAGTTCCAGCGCCCGAGAATAGCGGCCGGCCCCGAGATGGGTCATGGCTTCCGCCTCGGCCGTGTTCCCGGATTCGCCGGCCGTGCTCTCGCGGACGGCGGCGGCCTCGTCTTCCTCGCCGCGCTCGACAAGCACCTGTGCCAGCATGCGGCGCATGGTCGGCGTGGCGTGACCTTCTTCGATGGAGGTCCGCAGCAGCGCTTCGCCCTGCTCGGTGTGGCCGGTCTCCAGGTAAACTGCGGCCAGCAGGTTACCCAGCTCCGGCGTGAGTTCCGGGCGGCTCTCCAGGGCGTTCGCCAGCACTCGGCGTGCGTGATCGGTTTCATCGCGCTCCAGGTGGATCCGGGCCTGCAGCTGATAGGTCATGGAGGTGCTTTCGCCCAGCGCGCGGTGACGCTGGAGCTGGTGTTCCGCCTGAGTCAGGTTGCCGTTCTCCAGGTGAATGGCCGCCAGGTAGGGCATCGCCGCGCGGTAATTGCGGGCAGCGGAAAGGCTTTCTTCCAGATACGCCTGAGCCTGGTCGTATTCGTCCTGGTGGAAATGGATCATGCCCTGCAGAAAATGGCCGCCGGGATGCCCGGGTGCGCCGGTCCGCAGGACCTCGGCATCGGCCGCCGCCGCTTCCATGTTTTCCAGGTGGAAGTGCGCAAAACCTCTCTTGAGACGCTCGGTGATCTGGTCCGGACGCAGCTCCACGGAACGGTCATAGGCGGCGAGGGCAGCATCGACATCCCCCTCCACACGTTTCAGGTCTCCCTTCAGGCTCCATGCGGCACCCAGCTCTTCGTCGGCGTCGAGGGCGGCCCGCACTGCGGTGAAGGCTGCCTCGATATCACCGTCACGAAAGGCCTTCTCGGCCTCGGTCAGGTGCAGAATGGCCAGGCCGGGATCCAGCGAACGAGCCTGTTCGAGACGTTCATGGCCGGACTCCGTATCTCCGGCTCGTACCAGGCCCAGGGCCTGATAGCTCAGGAATTCCGCTTTCTCCGTGTCGGTCAGATGCGCCGGAGGGTCCAGGTCCTCGATCTCCTCCAGCCGGTTCAGGTGAAAAAGGCTGCGGGCCAGCGGCAATACGATATCGGGCTGCTCCTGCTGGCGCCACGCGCGCTCAAGATGGCTCGCGGCGTTGTCGTGCTGGCCGTGGTGGTGGTAGGCGAGGCCGAGACCGGCGCGGGTTGGGGCCCGGCTTTCCTCGCGCAGGGCATTGCGGTATTCGATGATCGCCGCAGCGTAATCACCCCGTTCCATGTACTGGTCGGCACGCTCGAGGTAGTCGGCCTCGCTGGCGTTGCCCAGTCCATCGCAGCCGGTGGCGGCCAGCAGGGCCAGCGCCAGAAGAGCGGTCGGGAACGCCGGGCGCGAGTGACGAAAACGCGCGGGGCGTTGCGGGTACGGGTTCTTCATCGGGTTTCCCTCAAGCCAAGTTTGTCGAGCAGGCTGTAGACGGTCGGGCGGGTAACGCCCAGGAGGTCCGCGGCCTGGGCGATGTTCTGATTGCTGCGCGCCATGGCGCGCAGGATGGCTTCGCGTTCGGCGCTGTTGCGGACCTCGCGCAGTCGGGGAGAGGGCGCCTCTTCCGTCAGGTGATCCAGTCCAAGGTCGCGGGCGGTAAGCAGTGGCCCGTCCGCCATGATCACGGCGCGGCGGACTACGTTCTCCATCTCGCGCACATTGCCGGGCCAGTCGTAGGCTTCGATCGCATCCGTTGCGTCACGCGTGAAGCCGCGGTGGGGCTTCCTCTGTTCCCGTGCGAACTGTTTCAGCAGGGCGTGAGCAATCAGGCTGGCGTCGCCCTTGCGGTCTTTCAGGGGCGGGATCCGGATCTCGATTTCGCCGATCCGGTAGTAGAGGTCCTCGCGGAACGATCCGTCACGAATCAGATCCGCGAGGTTCTGGTTGGTGGCCCCGATGATGCGCACATTGACCGGGATTTCGGCGCGGCCGCCCAGGCGTTCCACCTTGCGTTCCTGCAGGAATCGCAGGAGCTTCGCCTGCAGGCTTTGCGGCAAGTCCCCGATCTCGTCAAGAAAGAGGGTCCCGTTATTGGCGTGTTCGATCTTGCCGATGGTCTGGCGGGAGGCGCCGGTGAAGGCCCCCTTCTCGTAACCGAACAGTTCGCTTTCCAGCAGGTTCTCCGGAATCGCCGCGCAATTGATGGCGACAAAGCGCTCGTTCGCCCGGTCGCTCAGATCGTGCAGCGCGCGTGCCAGTACCTCCTTGCCGGTGCCACTGCTGCCCAGCAGCAGGACTGTCGCATCGGATGGCGCCACGCGTTCCACCATGCGACAGACCTTGAGCATGTCGGGGTCCGAGGTAATCAATCCGGACAACGGGCTGTTCGAGTGGAGGGCCAGGGCGCGGTTCTCCGCCTCGAGCGCGTAGAGCCGTGCCGCACGATCCACGATCATGCGCAACAGATCGGACTCGACCGGCTTGATGTAGAAATCGTAGGCCCCGAGGGCCACGGCCTTGAGGGCATTGGACCGATCATCGTTGCCGGTCACCACGATCACCTTGGTTCCTGGTGCCTCGGCCAGGATTTCCTGCAATAGTTCCAGGCCCTCGGAGGCATTGGCCGCATCCGGGGGCAGGCCCAGATCCAGCGTGACCAGGCCGGGGGCATGGCGCCGGATTTCGGTCATCGCCGAAGATCGATCCTCCGCTTCCAGGATTTCGTAACCATCGAAACACCAGCGCAACTGATTGCGCAGGCCCTCGTCGTCTTCCACGATCAGTAATTTGGGCAGTGAGCTCACGCAACGCCTCCGGTTATCGGGATCTGGGTTTCGGGCGCCACGGCAGTCGGCAACGGGAGTCGCAATGTGAACTGCGTCCCCTCACCCCGCGCGCTCTGGACATCGATACGGCCACCCATGACGACAATGTGGTCACGGGCCTCGTACAGGCCTATGCCCATGCCGGCGTTCCCCTTGGTGGTCTGAAAAGGCCGGAACAGGCGGTGTTTGAGAAAATCCTGGTCCATTCCCTGACCGTTGTCGGTCACGGTCACCACGGCCCAGGGCTCCTGAGCATGCAGACCCAGCATTACGCTGCCGTCGTCCGGGGTCGCTTCCTGGGCATTGCGCACCAGGTGCATCAGCACATTGCGGAGCCCTTCGGGGTCGGCGGTCACCCGGACCGGTTCCGTGGTGGTCAGAAGAGGTTCCGGCTGCAGCTCCCGACTGGCAGTGATCACCTCCTGCAGGAGGGCCTGCAGATCTACGGTCCGCGGCGCGACCGCCGGCCCGGGCTGGCCCTGTCGCAGCTGTTGCAGGGTGCGTTCGAGACGCTCGCGGGCACCGGCCACGGTGCGGAAGGCATCGCGCACGAATGCCGGGTTCTCCGCATGGCGGTCGGCGTTCGAGCAGACCAGGGACAGCTGTGCGGAGACGTTCTTGAGGTCATGGACCAGGTAGGCGGCCAGCCGATGGAAAGTCTCGAACTGACGCGCCTCCAGCAGCGCCTCGTCGGTTTGCACCAGGGCCACGTAAACCGCGAGCTGGCGGGCTGCCGTCTTGAGGAGGTCGCGCTCTTCCCAGTCGATCTTGCGCGGCGCACGCGGGCGTGCCAGCACTACAAACCCCTGCAGGTCTTCGCCCTTGAGAAGGGGCACGATCAGCCAGTGTCGGGGGTTCCGGAGCAACCATTCGGGTAACTCGAGAAGGTCGTACAACCCCGGATCGCGACGATACTCGTCCAGGCTGACAACCCAGCCGGTCCGCCGCAGGAATTCCGCCAGCGCGCTCTCGGGAGGCTCGGAGGGGTAGTCCGGCTCGCCCATGTTGAGCACTCCGTCCAGACGACAGGAGCCGTCCCGCTCGCGCGTCCACAGGAGCCCTCCCGGACTTTCCACCAGTTCGCCGATCGCCTGAATCGCGCGCTGCCGGAATGGCAGGTCGTCATCCTCGGCCGACAAGGTGCTGGTGAAACGCAGCCATTCCTCGCGATAGTCGAACGAATCATGAAAGAAATGCTTGGAGAGAAAGACCCGCAGACGAGCACGAAGACTGCCCGAGGTGAGGATGACTCCCAGGATAACCACCGCCCCGAACAGGAAGGTGACCTGCAGCAGCGCACCCAGGTCGCCCCCGACATGACGGAGGTAGTATCCGGCCGCACCCACCGCCAGCAAGTACAGCCCGGCCCCGGTAAGGGCCGCGGTGTGGAACAGAAGCTTTCGGGAGACGGTCGGCGCGTCGAGTCTTACCGGGCGCCGGGCCAGGGAGATCGCGATCAGAGGCACCACGATGGCGTTGACCAGTCCGCGCGCCTGCCAGGCGGGTCCGTCCACCGCCTGAAACAGCACCAGCTCGGCGAACAGGAACAGGTCAAAGGCGAACACCCCTCCCAGGCCCAGGGTCAGAAACTTGATCTCCCAGCGACGGTGAGGGGGGGTGTTGCGATAGACCTGCTCCACCAGCACCAGGCCGAGGACCGCCATCGCCAGGACCGCGACCGCGGGCCAGGGACCAAGCAGCTCGACCGCCGGCCAGGTGAGCAAGAACAGCGCACCCAGCAGGAACACGAGGATGGCGAGGGTGACGGAGCGCAGGGCACCGAAGAGTCGGGCCGGCTGGTCATCACTCCCGCTGAGAAGCGCCAGCAGCAGCGCAAACCAGCCGGCATTGCGCAGGACCTCGAAGGCCCCGCCGCCGAGCGGGGTTACCCCCGAGCCCAGCGCGAGCAGACCCATGTAGGTCGCCCAGATCAGCGAGAGCCCGGCAGCCCCCGTAACCCAGAAACTGCCCGGACGCTCGCGCCATCGACCCAGTGCCAGGGCGATGAGTACGGCAAAGGCCAGGGCGGCGACGAAATAGCTGGCGGCGGCCAGATCCATGACCTGCAACCTAGCGCGCGCCGCGCCCGAACAGCACGACCTGGACTGTCTCGAACAGGATCAGCATGTCCAGGAACAGGGTGTGGTTTTTCACGTAATAAAGGTCGTACTGCAGCTTTTGCCGTGCATCCTCGACCGAAGCACCGTAGGGATATCGCACCTGGGCCCAGCCGGTAATGCCGGGACGGATCGTATGGCGGGTCGGGAAGTAGGGGATCTGTTCGGTCAGTTCCTGCACGAACACCGGCCGTTCGGGGCGCGGTCCCACGAACGACATGCTGCCTTCAAAGACGTTGATGACCTGCGGCAGCTCGTCGATCCGCAACTTGCGGATCAGTCGCCCCACGCGGGTGACCCGGTCATCGTCCTGTACCGCCCAGCGGGCGACGCCGTCGACTTCGGCATCCTCGCGCATGCTGCGAAACTTGCAGACTTCGAATGGCTGGTTGCCCAGGCCGACCCGGGTCTGCCAGAAGAAAACCGGTCCACGACTCTCCAGCTTGATCGCGGCCGCGGTCACCAGCATCACCGGAAGTGTCACCAGCAGCAGCAGCGAGCTGGCCATGATGTCGAAAGTCCGTTTGACGGTATTGCGAGTCCTGCCCTGGCGGAAACCTTCGCCAAAGACGAGCCAGCTGGCATTGAGCGAATCGAGCCGCACCCGTTGCTGCTCGCGTTCAAAGAACGTGGAAATGTCCGTAATGGCCACCCCTCGCAGCTTGCATTCCAGCAGCTGTTTCATCGGCAGGTTCGAGCGGCGATCGCGAATGGCAACGACCACCTCCTGAGCGCGATGCTGGCGGATCAGATCGATCAGGCTGGTCTCGCCGTCCAGAGTGAGGTGGCGCTCCGGGTCCTCGGGGCGGTCTTTCTCGCCGTCGGTCGCGATGTATCCGAGGATGCGGTACGGGAGTGCATCCGCGTCGATCGACTCGATGGCGCGAGCGCGACTTCCGGTGCCGAGCACCAGGATCCGGCGCTTGAATGCGTCCACCGAAGAAACATTGCCCCACAGGCTGCGTTCCGCCGCCAGACCACCCAGCAACACGAGCGCCGCGCCGGCTGCTGCAGCGGGCGAGAACAGGGCGCTGGGCGTTGTCAGGCCATACAGCGCAAGTACCCCGGCAACGACCAGCAGGGCAGGAACCAGGCGGGGCAGCGAACCGCGCACGCCATGGGTCGAAAGATAATCCGATTCGTAAAGCCCCGCGAGCATCAGTACCAGCAGCACGACGGCCGTGGCGCCTATCAATACGGGATCGAGCAGGCTGAGCCCCTCGGGCTCGAACGGGGGCAGCGTGAGCACCAGATACAGGCAGAGATACGCCATCAGGAGTTCTGCCGCGGCCAGCGCCAGAACCCGGCGAGGGATGTAATGACTGAAAATGCGCACAGCTAATACCTCCGCGCAAGCGCGCACGAACGAACGTGCCGGAGAAGGCGCGTTCCGCTGTTTCCGTACGCCCTCGAGTCGTTTGGGTTACCTGACGAGCGCGGTGAGAGCGGTGTGGCCGGACCGCAACGACCGGGCCGCAACGCTGTCAACGGGGCAGGCTGCCGGCGGCGGACAAGGTGGTCGATTCTCACGTTCCCCTTTTCTCCCACTTGTTCCGCGGAGTCGTGCGGGGCGTGGAGGACAACCCCCAGCCCACTCGTCGAGCCCCCGCCCTGGTGGCCTGTTGTTCTCCGTTCCGCGATGGGTCAGTCCGTGGCTTTATTGATGTCGCTCTTGAGATCCCCGTAGGCGGCCTCGGCCTTTCCGCCGTATTTTTTCATCTTTCCCTCCTGCTCCGTTTTCTTGTCACCAGTAATGTCTCCGGCGATTTCCTGGACCTTGCCTTTGGCAGCGTCTGTCCTGCCCTTGATCTGATTCTTGTTCATTTCAATTCCTCCATATGAACAGCAGTACCCGGTTCTCCAAATCCCGTCATGGATCGGGGGCTGCGTTGAGTGGAAAACTAATGGTCTGGGGAGGGGGCGTCTGTGCGCTACCGAACAAATCCCGGCTCTCGGGAGAATTCGGTTCGTCTTTGCAGGCGGTCGCTTTCCCGGCGACCTGGCGGGTGACTGAGGCGGGAAAAACCGGCAGTTGCGTTCTTATGGGGCTCTTCCCCAAACTGGCGACGCCGTTTCGGCAAGGAGGATGACTCGGCCACATTGAACATCTCCGGTGTCGCATTGATCGGGTTCGCCAACATGCGTCCGCGGGTGTCCAATGTAAAATTTGTTGACATTAATTCTGCTCTGGAAATGTTCCCTTGAGTTGGACTATGCTCGATCTGAAAGCTGGCTGTTAACCAGAACAAAAACACCCGCATCATGGCCGATCGTTGTTTTCGATTGCGGATCGATTTCAGGTTCGGGGGTGTGGCGAGGCAGGGGTGTTCTTAGCCATTTCTTGAAATACTGAAAGCCAGGGGAGAAATCACAATGTCCATTTCATACTTTCGAAACGCCGGGCCGGCTCTGATCATTCTCGTGCCACTGCTGCTGGCCGGCTGTGCCATGAATGATTCACCGGATGCTCCGAGCGAGGTTGAACAGGCCGTGCTGGATCAGTACGTGATTGGTCCGGGGGATTCCCTCCAGGTATCGGTGCGTGGCAATCCGGACCTCTCCACCGGGGTGTCCGTGCGGCCCGACGGGCAGATCACGACACCCCTGGTAGAGGACGTGCAGGCCAGCGGCCGGACCCCGACCGAACTGGCCCGGGAGATGGAAGAAGAACTCTCGCGTTTGCTGCGCGACCCGATCGTGACCGTGATGGTGACCGGCTTTGCAGGCCCGTATGACCGCCAGATTCGCGTGATCGGACAGGCGGCGGAGCCTCAGGCACTGCAGTACCGCGAAGACATGAGCGTGATGGACGTGATGATCGCCGTCGGGGGTATTACCGACTTCGCCGCCGGCAATCGCGCACTGATCGTGCGTCAGGAGGATGGTGAGCGGCAGCAATACCGGGTACGTCTCGATGACCTGGTCAACGGGGGGGACATCTCGGCCAACGTCGACATGGTCCCGGGCGACACCCTGATTATCCCCGAACGGCGTTTCTGAGGTGCCTGTCGGGTGCGGTTTCTCCGGGTGCGCGACGTCCCCGTGGCCAGTGCTGGCCCGGGACAGCGCTCCCCGCAGGTTTCACCTGACGATGAAGGGGGGCTCATTCTGGAGATCTTCTCGTTGCGCGCGCTGGCCGCCTGGCTTCTGCCTCCCGCGGGACCTCTGGTGCTGGCCATGGTCGGGTTGTTGCTTTGGCACCGGCCGGCGGGTCGATGGCTCGCCGTGGCCGGGGTCCTGCTGCTCTATCTCTTTTCCATCCCGCCAGTGGGCTACGCACTGATGGCACCGCTGCAGACCCCGTATGAGCCTCCCGATGATCCGGTGCTGGTCAAGGCCGACGCCATCGTGGTGCTGGGGGCGGGTTACCGCAGCGGTGCGGCGGAGTTTTCCGGGGAGACGGTCAATGACCTCGCCCTGGTCCGCCTGCGCTATGCGGCGGTGCTGCATCGACGTACGGGACTCCCGGTGATCGCTTCCGGGGGTGCCGCGAAAGGTCGCGAGCCGGAGGCGCGGTGGATGGCCGAGGTGCTCGAAGAATTCGGCGTGAGTTCGATCCTGCGGGAGGACCGGTCCCGCGATACGCGGGGCAATGCGCTGCATTCGGCCCGGCTGTTGCGCGAGGCCGGGCTGGAGCGCCCGTTGCTGGTGACCCACGCCCACCACCTGCCGCGGGCCATACGGGCGTTCGAACAAGCGGGGGTCGAGGTGATCCCGGCCCCGACCGGGGCGTTCATAGCCCCGGACAACGGGATGTCGCCCGGGGTGTTCCGGCCCCGGGCCAGTGCACTGCGTATGAGCTGGCTGGCAATGCACGAATATCTGGGCATCCAGTGGTATCGGTGGCGGTCCCGGGACCGCCCGGCAACGCCTGCGAATGCGGAACAGCCATCCGGAGGCCGGGAACAGGGGATATCATCATGAAACTGTTGGTAACAGGCGGCGCCGGCTATATCGGCAGCCACGTGGTGCGGCATCTGCGCGAAGCGGGGCATGCGGTCACCGTTTACGACAACCTCTCGACCGGCCATGCATGGGCCGTGGGTGACGCCGAGCTGGTGGTCGCGGATCTTGCCGACAGCGAGAGCCTGTGGCGGGTTCTGGCGCGCGGATTCGAAGGTGTGCTGCACTTTGCCGCCCACATCGTGGTTCCGGAATCAGTGGCCGAACCACTCAAGTACTACGACAACAACACCCGCAACACCCTGAACCTGCTGCGGGGATGCGCGGATACCGGCGTGGGCTATTTCGTGTTCTCCTCCACCGCCGCCGTCTACGGTATCCCGGATACGTCCGCGGTGGCGGAGGATGCCCCGCTGCAGCCGATCAATCCCTACGGCGCCTCCAAGATGATGTCCGAACGGATGCTGATGGATCTGGGGGCCGCTTCCCGCCTGCGCTATGTCAGTCTGCGCTATTTCAACGTGGCCGGTGCCGATCCCCGCGGGCGCCTCGGTCAGGCCACACCCGACGCCACCCATTTGATCAAGGTCGCCTGTCAGGCCGCCACCGCCCAGCGCGACGGCATCACCGTGTTCGGCACCGACTACGACACCCGCGATGGCACCTGCGAACGGGATTACATCCACGTCGAGGATCTGGCGGCCGCCCATGTGCGTGCCCTCGAATTCCTGCAGCGCGGCGGCGATTCGCAGGTCCTCAACTGTGGCTATGGCCATGGCTACAGCGTGCTCGAAGTGCTCGACGCCGTGAAGCGCGCGAGCGGTGTCGATTTCGCGGTGACCTTCGGCGGGCGTCGGGAAGGCGATCCGCCCGCGCTGCTGGCCAACGCCGAGCGCATCCGCGGGACCCTGGTCTGGCGACCGCAATACGCCAATCTTGACCTGATCGTACGTCATGCCCTGGCCTGGGAGGAGAAAGTCGCGGCATTTCCGGCCACGGCCCACCCCGGGGCGCACCGGCGATTCGAGCGCAAACACGCACATTGATCAGCGTTTCCCGGAGGTGTTTGTATGCATATCGTCATCATTGCGGGGGGCGTCGGTTCCCGACTGTGGCCGGTCTCCCGGGAAACCAACCCGAAACCCTTCATCCGGATGGAAGACGGGCGGTCGCTCCTGCAGAAGACCTGTCTGCGTGCAGTGGCCACCGGCAGCGTGGAGAGTCTGACCACGGTGACCAATCGCGATCTGTTCTTCCGCACCGAGGACGAATACCGCGAGCTGGCGCTGTCCGTGCCGCTGCACTACCTGCTGGAGCCCTTCGGACGCAACACGGCGCCTGCCGTGTGTGCCGCGGCGCTGGAGCTGCAGGCCCGCTACGGCGACGACGCGCTGATGCTGGTGCTTCCGGCCGATCACCTGGTGACGGACGAGGACGCCTTCGTGCGGGCGGTGGCGCGCGCGTCAGCGGCGGCCGCGAACGGGCGCCTGGTGACTTTCGGCATCCCGCCGTCGCGCGCGGAAACCGCTTTCGGCTATATCCAGGTCCCGGAGGGCAGCGATCTGTCCGGCAGCCATGTCCTCGAGGTCGAACGTTTCGTGGAGAAGCCCGATCGCGAGCAGGCGGAGCAGTATCTCGCCGGTGGCCGGCATCTGTGGAACGCGGGTATGTTCTGCTTTCGTGCGGGCACCCTGCTCGAAGAGCTGAACCGGCACGCGCCGGCTCTGCTGCAGGCCGTGACCGCTGCCCTGGAGGCCGCCGGCCGCAGCGAAGGGGAGGGGCACAGCGTAACTCGGCTTGCGCCGGAGAGCTTCGGTGCGGTCGAGGATGACTCCATCGACTACGCCCTGATGGAAAAATCCTCGCGGGTCTCCGTGGTGCCCTGCGACCCGGGCTGGAGCGATATCGGGTCGTGGCAGGCGATGGCCGGGCTGGTGGAGCCGGATGCGGCGGGCAATCGCGTCGTCGGCCAGGCCGAACTGGAAGACTGCCGCGATACCTATGTTCGCAGCCCGCATCGTCTGGTCGCCGCCGTGGGCGTGGAGGACCTGGTGATCGTGGATACCGCTGATGCATTGCTGGTGGCCCGCAAGGAGCACAGCGAGGACGTAAAGAAGATCGTCCAGCGTCTCAAGGCCAATGGCGGTGAGCTGCATCACCACCACGTGACCGTGCATCGCCCCTGGGGCACCTACACCGTGCTGGAGGAGGGCGAACGCTTCAAGATGAAACGGATCGAGGTGAAGCCGGGGGCGTCGCTGTCCCTGCAGATGCATCACCATCGCAGCGAGCACTGGGTGGTGGTGCGCGGTACGGCCAGGGTGGTCAACGGCGAAAGCGAGCACCTGCTGAGAACGGACGAGTCGACGTACATCGCGGCCGGTCACCAGCACCGCCTGGAGAACCCCGGCATTCTTCCGCTGGTGATGGTCGAGGTGCAAAGCGGGGAATACCTGGGCGAGGATGACATCGTGCGCCTGGACGACAGCTACGGACGGAGCTGAGCATGCCCGCCGGACAACATGGACCCGGTCGCTCGAGCGCAAGCGGGCGGGTGGATTCGCGCCGCCCCCGGATCGACGAAGTCCTGGCCCGCAGTGGCGTGGCCTTCGGGACCAGCGGAGCGCGGGGCCGGGTCGAGCAATTCGGTGATCCGGTCTGTACGGCCTTCACGGCGGCGTTCCTGACCGTGATGCGCGAGCGGGACGAGGTGCGGCAGCTGGTGCTGGGGCTCGACCGGCGCCCCGCGAGCCCGCCGATGGCCGCAGCCTGCACCGCAGCGGCACACGCAATGGGGGTGGAAGTGATCGACTGTGGCGTGCTGCCGACCCCGGCACTGGCCCTGGAGGCCATGGCCGGGGGCATGCCCGGCATCATGATTACCGGCAGTCATATCCCCTTCGATCGCAACGGCATCAAGTTCTATCGGCCGGACGGCGAGATCACCAAGGCCGACGAGCAGGCGATCATGGCCGTGAGCAGCGCGCTGCCCGAATGCGGACCCGGCGAGCGCATGCCCCTGAGTGAGCATGCCGCACGCCGCTATACGGCCCGCTATACGGACTGGTTCCCGGGGCAGCCTCTGACCGGCAGGCGCATCGGGCTGTATCAGCACTCCGCCGCCGGGCGCGCACTTAATCGGCAGGTTCTGCAGGCCCTGGGGGCCGAGGTGGTGGTACTGGGGCGCAGCGAACGCTTTGTCCCGGTGGATACGGAGGCGGTCAGTGACGCGGATCGCCGCAACGGTGAAGTCTGGGCCCGCCGCTACCAGCTGGATGCCCTGTTCACCACGGATGGTGATGGCGATCGCCCGCTGCTGGCGGACGAGCGGGGGCACTGGCTGCATGGCGATATCGTGGGTCTGCTGTGTGCCCGGGCGCTGGGCATTCAGGCACTGGCCGTGCCGGTGAGCTGCAACACCGCCATCGAGGCCTGCGGTGACTTCCAAAGGGTCGTTCGCACGCAGATCGGTTCGCCCCATGTGCTGGC
This sequence comes from Thioalkalivibrio sp. ALR17-21, assembly GCF_000420185.1. Classification (NCBI taxonomy): domain Bacteria; kingdom Pseudomonadati; phylum Pseudomonadota; class Gammaproteobacteria; order Chromatiales; family Ectothiorhodospiraceae; genus Thioalkalivibrio; species Thioalkalivibrio sp. ALR17-21. The sequence continues at coordinate 134,897 of NZ_ATUL01000002.1, forward strand.
CGGGATGGAGCGGCTGGGAGCGCAGTTTGACCGCGTGGCCGGGTTCGAAGCCAATGGTGGCTTTCTCCTGGGCACCGCAGTGGAGGAAAACGGGCGCCGGCTGGAGCCGTTGCCGACCCGTGACGCGCTGCTTCCCGCGCTGGCCTTGATGGTGGCGGCAGCCCGGGCGGATGTCCCGCTTTCGGCCCTGATGGCGGATTTGCCGGCACGTTACACCGCCAGTGACCGGCTCCGGGATTTCCCCTCTGAACGCAGCCGGGGCCTTTTGAATCGGTGGCAAGAGGACGGGGCGGCGTTCCAGCGTTCCCTCGGGTTGCCCGCTTCGGTCACGGCGCTCGACACCACCGATGGTCTGCGCGCGACCCTCGCCAACGGCGACATCGTACACCTGCGACCCTCGGGCAACGCCCCGGAGCTGCGTTGTTACGCGGAAGCAGACCGCGAGGATCGGGCGCGGGACCTGGTCAGCACAGCCCTTTCAAATCTGGCCGTTTTGTCCGGATAACCGTTCACCGGCACCACATCCCCGTGGTCGACGGCGGTCTCTGCTCGCAGTGAGCCCGCTCAGAACGTGAGCCCAGAGGCGTCGACCCGCCTTACGCCGCGCAGTTGTTCGGCCAGCTCGATCGCCATCTGGTGCTCCGCTTCGCTGTCCACCTCACCGCTGAGGGTGACGATACCATCCTCGGTGCTCACCGAGATGTCCCTGGCGCTTACGCCGCTGGACCAGATGAAGGTAGACCGTACCTTGGTGGTGATCCAGGTGTCACTGATGTAGTCTCCGGTGTCAGACGCAGTCTCCCGGGGCCCGGCCACGGGGCCGTCATCCGTGTCGGGTGCTTCGGCGGTGTCCGGATCCCGGATTTCCAGCCGGTTTTCCACCGAGATCACGCCGGTGGTGGTCATGGCCAGCCGCTCGGCGAGCTCACTCGCCTCCTCCGATTCAGCCGTCCCCTCCAGCGTGACGTGACCGGACGCGGTGCTCACGTCGGTGGCCAGCCCTTCCGCGTGCCGCGACCACATCAGCCGGGATTTCACCGCGGCGGTGATCGTCGCATCGGCGATCCGTTCGCCGAAGCCGGGCGAGTCTGTCGTTTCCGGAGGAACGTACTCCGCATCGACGATCAGCTGGTTGTCCACTTCGGTGACACCCTCAACGTTTCGTGCGAACTGTTCCGCCATCTCCTTGTGGATGTCTTCCGGTACCGTTCCCGTCAGCGTGGCCTTGCCATCCTCCACCGACACCGTGATATCGCCCTCCTGCAGGTGCGGATCCAGGGCGTAGGTAGTCGAGATCCGCTCCTCCAGCCGGATGTCGCTCGGGTTGCCGGACGGCGAGTCCTCGGTGGCAGCGCCGCTGGTGGCACCAAGCGCGAGTGCGACACCCGAGGCAATGATCAGTTTTCGAAACGTTGTGTTCATGGCGTGATCCCGTTTCCAGTTTTGGCTGCATCGCCAGACTGACGCAGCGTCTTCGTGGTGTCCGTACGTTATCCCACTCATCCCCTCGTATTCGCCGACGCAAGTGCAATGCGTGGCCGCATGCTCCTCCTTTTTTACCGTTTCAAAACGGACTGGTATGTCAATAAAATTTACATTCTTTCATTGGTTTTATTTCATCAGTCCATAAAAGCTTTTTTTATTAACCCCTTGGGTGTGTGGTATGCGAATTGCTTCTGGACCCGTATGTATTGCTCACGGGGGCGATCCCGTGGGAATCCACTGAGGATCTGGAATCAGGAACCCGGTCAGGCGTTTGTTCGATACCGAACCGATCGCGTGTAACCGGTCAACTAGCATCGAATGCTTCATGCATTCGATGGGGGCCAGTGAATGGGCAACAGTGAGGAACCAGTTCCGGGGTCATCGTTTCGGTCCGCCCTGAATGCCGGGCCACGCATGATCTTGCTGATCGAGGACAGCCAGTCCGATGCCGAATGGATCCTGAAGGCACTGGGGGAGCCGGAGACGCGAAGGTTTGATGTGGTATGGGTGACGTGTCTGGCCGATGCCCTGGGGCATCTGGCACGCAACACGTTCGACGTGGTACTGCTGGACCTGATGTTGCCGGACGGAGAGGGGGTCGAGGCCTTTGACCGGGTTTACCGGGCCCAGCCCGAGGCCCTGATCCTCGTGCTGAGCGCGGCCGATACTGAAGAAACCGCGCGCCGAGCCGTTCGCCACGGGGCATTCGACCATCTCGCCAAGGGACGAGCGGATCCCTATTGGCTCCCGCGTGCGCTGCGCTATGTGATGGAACGCAAGGCTACCGAGCGGGTATTGCGCCAGGCGGAAAAGAAACTGTTCGAGGAAAAAGAGCGCAGCCGGGTCACGCTCGACTCGATCGGCGACGCCGTGCTGGCCACCGATCTGGATTACAACGTGACCTATCTGAACCCCGTGGCGGAGCAGATGACCGGCTGGTCCGGGGCGGAGGCGCTGGGCCAGCCGCTGAGGAAGGTGTTCAACATCATCGACGGGGCCACCCGCGAGGCGGGGCAAAATCCGGCCTGGCGGGCCATCGATCAGGACCGGACCGTGGGGCTGGCCATGGACTGCGTGTTGATCCGTCGCGACGGCACCGAGATCGTGATCGAGGATTCCGCGGCACCCATCCACGACCGCGATGGCCGGGTGACCGGGGCGGTGATCGTATTTCACGACCGCAATCAGGCGCGCGCGGTCACCGAAAAGATGGCCTATCTGGCCCAGCATGACGGGCTGACCGGATTGCCGAATCGACTGTTGCTGAAAGAACGGTTCTCACGGGCGATCCCCCTGGCCCGGCGCAATCAAAAACTGGTCGGGCTGCTGTTTCTGGATCTGGATGATTTCAAGGAGATCAACGACTCGCTCGGGCACGCGATCGGTGACCGGGTGCTGCAGGGCGCCGCGGAACGTCTTCTGAGCTGCGTGCGGGCTTCCGACACCGTCTGCCGCTATGGCGGTGACGAGTTCGTGATCCTGCTGACCGAAATCAATCAGGCGCAGGATGCGGCGCTGGCTGCCGAGAAGCTGCACGCGGCGTTTGCCGAACCGCTGGAGATCGACGGGCACAGGCTTCGCATCCATTTGAGTATCGGCATCAGCCTTTATCCGAATGATGACGACAATCCTGATGACCTTATACATGACGCGGATGTTGCGATGCTGGATGCCAAGGCGCATGGCAAGGGTCGTTGTCGATCTTTTACTGCCGGGATGCGGCTGGGGCATGTAACCTGAAGCTCGCATAATGTGAAAATACCTCTATCCTTAATGAAATGACAACTTTGTTGGCGCATCTGATAGGGCAGGTGTCGTGCAGTCGTATGACCTGAACGGGAGCTTCAGGCGGTCGGGGGGGAGAACGGCCTTAGTCACGGGGGGGAATTGAAGGATATGTCGCAATCGACTGAACTAGGGGAAAACCATATTCTCGGCATGATTTCTTCGGAAGATTGTGCGCGCGTGTTTGCGTTGCTCGAACCCGTCACGCTGACGCTGGGCGAGGTGCTGTGCGAGGCCGGTGATCGGCCGAGCTACGTTTATTTTCCGGTGGATTCAATCGTGTCGCTGCTGTACCTGACGGAGAACGGCTCCTCGGCCGAGATCGCGGTGGTGGGCAACGACGGCATGGTCGGCATCGGGTCGTTCATGGGGGGTGGCAGCATGACCTGTCGCGCGGTGGTCCAAAGTGGCGGCCATGCCTTCCGGATGTCGGTCCCGCTTTTCGACGGCGAGATCAACCAGCATGGCGAGCTGATGCGCCTGATGCTGCGCTACAGCCAGGTTCTGATCACGCAGATGGCGCAGACGGCGGTCTGCAATCGCCACCACACCATCAAGCAGCAACTGTGCCGCTGGCTGCTGCTGTCGCTGGACCGGCTGCCGGGGAACGAACTGGTCATGACCCAGGAGCTGATCGCCAATATGCTGGGCGTGCGCCGCGAGGGGATTACCGAGGCGGCCCGCAAGCTGCACGAGCTGGGCGTGATCCACTATCGGCGCGGGCACATCACGGTGCTGGACCGTCCCGCGCTGGAGCAGCTGAGCTGCGAGTGCTACAAGGTCGTCAGGAAAGAAACGGATCGGCTGATGCCGTGGCCGCCCCGGGAGCAGGAACCGGTGTGTGGCATCCGTCACTTGACTGCTGCCCGGGTGCGCCAACGTCACTGAACGGCGCTACCGGCTCGTTGGGGGTGCATGACCGCTCACACACGGGATCCCGATCGCGGCGGCCAGACTGGCGATGGGCAGATGGACGACGAAAGCCCCCGCACCCACCATCGACATCAGCAGGGCGCCAAGCGCAACGATGGCCGCATTGGTGCCCATGGTGCTGAGCCAGGGCATCCGTCCCGCGCGCTGGCTGTATGTACGCAAGCGCACATCCCCGGCCTCCCGGCAAGCCGGCTGCGCATTCCTGCCGGTTCGGTGGGCGCCGTTACGCCACGCTGTGTGTTCGGCAACGTACAGACCTCCCCGTCCTGCTGGCGCGAGAGTGAAGCCATGCATCAGTCGCAATGACGCGACCGATATCGCTCACCGTGCCGGAGGAACTACATCATGCCCGTGGGAACCATCCTGATTATCGTCCTTATCCTTCTGCTGATCGGCGTGATCCCGACCTGGTCACATAGCCGGAACTGGGGTTATGCCCCCAGCGGGCTGATAGGAGTGGTGCTGGTCATCCTCCTTGTCCTGCTGTTGCTGGGTCACATCTGATACCGCCGGAAACAACGGCAAGGGAAGGTTTGACCGGGCTTTTTCGCCGCCCTTGCCCTTCTAAAGAGGAGTCCTGGATTGTGTACAATTACAAGCACTTTGCGCTTCTGTTCGTTGCTGTGCTGCTGGCCCTGTTCATGGCGGGCTGTGCCGCCACGGAGAGTCAGAGAAGCTTTGGCGAAACCGTCGACGATTCCGTGATCTCCTCCAAGGTGAAGACGGCGCTGTTCAACGAGCCCTCCCTGAGCGGATTCGAAGTGAGGGTCAGGACCCACCAGGGCCGCGTGCAACTGAGCGGTTTCGTCAGCTCACGGGAGGATATCGACAAGGCGGTGGAGATTGCGAGTGGTGTCGAGGGCGTGCGGTCCGTCGAGAACGACATGCAGCTCAAGTGACCTCCGTTGAGCTCTACGGCTCCGGGCTGTTGGGGCCGGTGATGTCGAGCAGGGTGATCACCACCCCGTCGATCACGTTGTCCAGCCTGCGATAGGGCATGATGCGGACCGAGAACCAGCGGCCGTCATCGGCCCGGACCTGCTTCTGCGAAAAGGCGAGGGTGCGCAGGGTTTCGCGCGCATCGTCGTGCAGGCCGGGGTAGTCGAGAGTCGTGTTCAGGTCACTCAGCGGCCGCCCGAGGTCCCGTTCCCGCAGGTGGATGAGGGTCGCGGCCCGTTCGGTATACCGCCGCACGTTCAGGTTCTGGTCCAGGAACAGGATCGCGATCTCGACACTGTTGAGCAGGTTCTGCATGTCGCTCTGGGCCAGTGCCAGATCGTCCAGCTTGGTCTGAAGCTCGGCATTGATGGTCTGCAGTTCCTCGTTCATGGACTGCATTTCTTCCTTGGACGTCATCAATTCCTCGTTCGCCGAGCGAAGTTCCTCATTAGTGGACTGCAGCTCCTCGTTGGCGGACTGCAGGTCTTCCCGGGAGGAACGCGCCTCGTTGCGCAGGCGGTGGATTTCGTCGTGGCATTGCTGCAATTCGGCCGTGCGGACGTCTCCGTCGGCATCCTGGATATCGCCGTCACCCGGCGGGGGAAGCGGGGCATCGCGGAACACGATCATGGTCATGCCCTGCAGGGGCCCGGGTTCCTGCAGGGGATCCACCGTGACCGCCACGCGGCAGGGGCCACCCGGGCTTGTCACTTCCACCCGGTGGAGGTGCTGCGGCTGCTGGCTGGCGGAGGCCCGTTCCAGCGCACCGACCAACGCCCCGCGCAGCCCCTCGCGCGCCATCGCGAAGATATTCCAGGTAGCCTTCCCGGCCGCGGGCTCCAGGTATCTTCCGGTATGCCCGCTGATGTAGACGATGTCCCCTGCTTCGTTGAGCAGGACCGCCGCCGGTGCGTACACCTGCAGCAGCAGCTGGTCGGCCGCCGTCTGGAGGTTGCAGGGGAGTGGAGAACGGGGGTCGGAAGGGGACACGCGAGCCTCCTTGGTTCTGCCGGAAAGCGGTGGAAACGAGTTCAGCAGGAAATGGGCGCCGTTCTGCAGGGCCGCGTCCCGGCGCTGATAGAGCCGCAATCGGAATTCGACGGGCGTAAAAAGGGAGCCGAATGCCCCCACTGTTTCGGCGCCACCCAGTAACAGCAGTCCTCCGGGACGCAGACAGTAATGGAACAGGGGCACCAGTTTGCGCTGCAATTCGGGGCCGAGATAGATCAGCAGGTTGCGGCAGGCGATCAGGTCGAGCCGGGTGAAGGGGGGGGCGAGCGCCACATCATGCTGGGCAAACAGCACCATGTCACGGATTTCCGGTTTGATTCGGTAGTGGGTCTCGTGCTCGATGAAAAAACGGTCCAGCCTCTCCTGACCGATCTGGTCGCGGATCGAAAGGGGATAGATGCCGCGGCGTGCCGTCGCAATGGCATCCGCGCTCAGGTCCGAGGCGAAGATTTCGAGGGTGAACCCATGGGGTTGCGGCAATCGTGCCACCACTTCACTGAAGACCATGGCCAGTGAATACGCCTCTTCGCCGGTGGAGCAGCCGATGACCCAGGCGCGCAGCTCGGGCTCGTGAGCGCGCCGCACGAGCAGTGCCGGCAGGGCCGTTTCCGCCAGATATTCCCAGACCATCGGATCTCGAAAGAAGGCGGTGACGCCGATCAGCAGCTCCGAGAACAGCAGGTCGGTTTCCTGTGTGTTGTGTTCCAGGAAATCCGCGTAGTGCACCAGTGAAGAGAGTTCGTGAATGCCCATGCGTCGCTCGATCCGGCGCTGCAGGGTGCTGGACTTGTAAAGCGAGAAGTCGTGCCCGGTGCGTTGTTGCAGCAGACGCACGATCCTTTCCAGGGCCTGCGCTCCATTGTCCTGGCTCGGGGGGGCCGGGTCGCGCATCCGGGCCGCATAGGCCCGGATGCGGGCCGGCAATGCCGCGGGCGGGCCGATGATGTCGGCACAATCCGCGGCCATGGCGCTGCGCGGCATGGACTCGAACTGCGCCGACCCGGGCTCCTGGGCCACGGTCAGGCCGCCTACTGCCTTGATGGCCAGGGCACCCAGCGTGCCGTCGGAGCCCATGCCGGAGAGCACGACTCCGATGGCCCGTTCTCCCTGGTCGCCGGCCAGGGAGGAGAACAGCACATCGATCGGTAGCCGCAGGCCCCGCGGCTCCGACGGACGGGCCAGTTGCAGGGTGCCATTGGCCACGGTCAGCTGGGTGTCCGGCGGGATCACGTACACGCAGTCCGGCCTGACCGGCGTGCCGTGTTCGGCTTCACGCACCGGCATCGCGGTTACGCGTTGCAGCAGCTGGGGCAGCAGCGCCTTCTGCGTCGGATCCAGATGCTGCACCACGACGTAGGCCAGGCCGCTGTCAGGCGGTACCTTTCCGAGGAATTGCTCCAGTGCCGCCAGGCCACCGGCGGAGGCGCCGATACCCACGATGGACGGCGGCCGGGTCGAGGAGGGAGGCGTTTGAGTCTCCATTGCCCGCCGAAGCCCGAGGCTGTGCTCAGGCCTCGGGAGATTGGCCGGATGGCGAAACGATCAGCAGTACGGAGTCGCCGCTCGCGGAGGTATTGGCCACGCCATGGAGCTCGTGCACGACGCCTTCCTCCCCCGTGCGTTGCACCTTGCAGCATGCCTGGGCGTGACCATCCCGCAGGCGGCCGAGCAGGCCGGTGAGCGCGGGCCGGCTTCCGTGGGCGAGGAAACCGGCGAGACTCTCGCCAACCAGGCTGGTGCGTGCGGCCCCCAGCAACTGGGCACCGGCCAGATTGGCTTCGATGACCTGACCCTCCGGGGTCATGGCGAAATAGCCGACCGGGGCGAAATCGAACAAGGCCTTGTAGCGGTCCCTTTCCTGGGCCAGCTCCTGCTCGTTGGCCACCAGTTGTTCATGCTGCAGATCCAGCTCCACCTGGTGGGTCTGCAGCTCATGCAGCAGCTTGAGTGCTTCGCCGGCTTCGGTCGGGTTGCTGGCCAGCCGGTACAGCAGCGCCAGTGCGTCCGGGCTTATGGTCCAGCCGCGACTGGGTGGAGCGGTGCCTTCCCGGAGCCGTTCTTCGGCGTCGCTGCGTAACCGGTCATGGTCGCCGGGATGGTGCGTGAGACTGGACATGGAACCTCCGTTGGAGATGAGGGCGAGCGGCATTCGCCCCGCCCTGGACCGCGGAACCCAATCCGGTTCCGCTGGCTTCCCCGGGTGTCGGATTGTGCCGAACCCGTGGGGACAGTATGACCTCCCTTGAGTATACGGCCTTGATCGAGTGTTCGTTGTCGTACAGACCGCAGAGAACCGACCGGTCATGCTGGTCAATCTCGGTTGCGAAATGCGATTCCGAGGCATTCCCACCCCGGAGAAGAACCTCATGAACAACATAATTTATATCATAGGTCTGATCGTCGTCATCCTGTTTATTCTGGGTTTTTTCGGACTTCGATGAATGCATTCCGGTTCGCCGGATCCGGAAGAACCCCCGTGGGCTGCGGCCGGAACGGGCCGCCACAAAAACTGAGGGAAACACGCATCCGTGTTTCCCCGGGAGGCCAATCATGAGCAAACTTCGACAGCGCAACAAAGAAGCCAGGAAACCACCGGTATTGACGCCCAAAGAGAAGAAGGCGGCGAAGAAGCTGAAGAAGCAGGATACGACTGCGCCGCGGATTATTCCCCGCTGAAGTGCCTTGCTCGCGCGAACGTCACGTCGTTGCCCGAGAGAAGATTGTGCGGCGCAACGCCGTGGACCGGCCGGTTGGCGAGTCACGCGTCGGGTGCATGAGCTGCGGCTGCGAGGCCTTGCGGCCGCCTGGAGTGTGGTGCTTCACGGGGCGCTTTTCCGGCGGGCCGTGTGCCAGTGAACGGGATCACCGACGTGCAGGGTCCCGGTCTCGAGCGGGCGCAGGCATATGCCGCTGTCGTGGCGCAGGGCGGCCGCCAGGTTGTAGCCGACGACCTGATTGAGCCAGCCGCAGGGCGGTCGCGGCCGCTCGACGACGAAGCGCGTGTCGCCGATACGGAGTTCTCCCTCGCGCGGGTTGCGTCCGAGTCCGGAGACCACCAGGTTGCGGCGGTGCTCTCCGGGGACGAGATTGGCGGGATGGCGCAGGCGCCGCGCGCGGCGCCGGGCCCGTTCGAGCTCCTCGGCGCCGATCAGGGTGACGCGGCAGGCCTCGACGGGATGCCAGTGCCCCCGGCCCTCGTGGTAGCGATCGCCCTGGAGGCCCGCGAGGTCGAGTTCGATGCGCTCGCACGGGGCCATCGGCGCGCCAGCCTGTTCCGCGATCCAGATAGCGTCCAGCGTGCCGGTCGCGGTGCGGCGGCGGAAGGGTCGGATCATGGGGCGTCCGGGGCTTTCTGGTCCCTCGGCCACATCCTGTCCAGTGCGCGGTAGCGTTCCACCGCGGCGGGGTCCACTGTCCGGTCGCGTTCGATCTCGAAAGATTTCATGGGATCGGCCCTCGGTCTGGCTGTCCCATGCTACGACCGTTCTGCGGACGAAAGGATCCCCGGCGAGTTCCAGCAGGTGGGAGACGTAGTCCTGGCGCAGGGGGTACATGTTGAGCTGGAAGTGTCACGCCGACCGGAGGCTCTCGCACTGGCGCTGGATCAGTAGCCGGTGAAGGCCGCGTTGCTGATGCCCGGCTTCGGCAATCCGCCGGGGTATCGCGCCGGTTATTCGTCTTTGTCCTCGTCGTCGTCCTTGCCGCTGGGGGTGATGGTGCGCCCCAGGGCGGCCGCGGTGCTGCCGGTGGCCTTGACGGTGCCGGTGGTGACGCTGACGGCGGCGCTGGTGGCCGAGCTGGCCACGCTGACGGCCGCGCAGCCACTGGCCAGCGGCAGGACGATGGCGAGGAGGAGTAACGGGCGCGCGCAGTGATGCATTCGCATGGGAGGGGCCTTGCGACGTGGACAGGTTTACAGTCTGGCCGGAACACCCGCGCCTTGAAAAGTCCGGGGCTGCGGCGCGGGTCTCATCAACGGCGTCGACAGACCAGGAAGACCTCTTCCACGCCGTCGGTGGCGACCATGCCGGAATGGAGTTTCAGCGGTTTCTGCAGGCGCAGGCCCAGGGGCATGAGGAAGCGGTTGTAGACCTTCATGGCCACGGGCCGGTGGCGCTCGAGGAACCACATGCCCAGGTCGTTCAGCCGCGAGGAGCGGGGTTTCATGCCGAAGATCGCGCTTTGTTCCACCTCCAGACCGTGGCGGTCGAGCAGGTCCATGAGGCGGTCGGGTTCATAGCGCCGGTAGTGACCGACGATGTCGTCGAACGGCGTCCAGTATTCGGGGTGGAGCGGGGTGGAGAGCAGGACCTGTGCGCCGGGTTCGGCCACCCGGCTGATCTCCGCCAGCGCCGCCTCGTCGTCCTCCACGTGCTCGATGATGTCCAGGGCGCTCACCAGACCGAAGCTGTCGTCGGCGTGCGGCAGGTTGGAGACCGGCGCGGTATGGGTGATGCCGCCCTCGGCGGCGAGGGTATCCAGCGCCGGCGGGCTGATGTCGACGAAGTGGGTGTTCTCGATGGGCAGGCGCGGGCGCATGCCGGGGCCGACCTCGAGTCGCCGGTCGTGGCTCCGGGCCAGGCCGGAAACCAGGCTCCAGGTGTTGAAGCGTTCGGGGCGGACCAGGCGGCTGTCCGCCCATAGCTGGTCGTAGAAGCGCTGGTTGACGTCGCTGACCTCCGATGCCGGAGGGGCGGCTGGATCGTGCGTCATGGGGAGGGCCGGTGTTGAGCGTGGGGCCCAGTGTAGTCGCCCGGGCCGGGGGACGCAGGTGGCGTTTCCGGGCGCCGCTGGCAAAAAGGGGAATGCGTCACGTTCTCAGTCCTGCGGCGGGTCCGGCCCGGCAAGCACGGCGACCGCTTCCGCGGGCAGCCGGAGTCCGGTGTGATCCAGTCGGATGTCCGGCTCGGAACGCAGGTACAGGGACAGGTGCGAGGTCTCCGGCGGCAGGGTGAGGGTTTGCGGCCGGGCGGCGAGATTGCAGGCCACCACCAGATCGGGACGCAGCAGCAGGAGCCAGCGGCGGGATTCGTCGAATTCCACGCGCATGCGGTCGAGACGGTCGTCGGCGAGGGCGGCTCGGGAACGGCGCAGCCGGATCAGGGCGCGGTGCCACTCGAGGATGTCTGCATGGGGTGCCTGCAGGGGTTCGTCCCAGTCGAGCCGCGAGCGCTCGAAGGTCTCGGCGGCCTGCGGGTCCGGGATGCGCGCGGGATCGTGGCCGAACCCGGCGAATTCCTCACGGCGCCCCTGACACACCGCCGCGGCCAGATCCGCGTCGCGGTGATCGGTGAAATACAGGAACGGGGTGGACGCGGCCCACTCCTCGCCCTGGAACAGCAGGGGGATGAACGGCGAGGTCAGCACCAGCGCGGCACCGACCTTCAGCAGACCGTGCGACAGCAGATGGCTGCTGCGCTCCCCGGTGGCCCGGTTGCCGATCTGGTCGTGGTTCTGCAGGCAGCCGACGAACCGTCGCCCCGGCACGTCACTGGCCGGCCGCCCGTGCGCCCCCCGGCGGTAGCGCGAGTAGCAGCCGTCCAGGGCGAAGCCGCGGGTAAGCACGCGGGCAAGGTGTTCAAGTCGGCCGAAATCCGCGAAATAGCCCTGCGATTCGCCGGTCAGCAGGGCGTGCAGGGCATGGTGAAAGTCCTCGTTCCACTGCGCATCCAGGCTGTAGCCGCCGACCTCGACCGGCCGGATCAGGCGCGGATCGTTCGCATCGCTTTCGGCGATCAGCGCCAGCGGTCGGCCGGTCTGCGTCTCCAGGTGCCGAACCTCGTCGGCCAGGGCCTCCAGCAGGTGGGTGGCGGAGGTGTCGACGATGGCATGGACCGCGTCCAGGCGCAGGCCGTCGAAGTGATAGTCGCGCAGCCACATGCGGGCGTTGTCGAGGACAAAGCGCCGCACCTCGTCGCTGTCGGGGCCATCGAGGTTGACGGCATCGCCCCAGGGCGTGCTGTAGGTGTCGGTGAAATAGGGACCGAACTGACCGAGATAATTGCCGTCCGGACCCAGGTGGTTGTAAACGACATCCAGGAGCACGGCGAGGCCGCGCCGGTGGCAGGCGTCCACCAGGCGCTTCAGGCCGTCCGGGCCGCCCAGCGCGTGATGCGGGGCGAACAGGCTGGTCCCGTCGTAGCCCCAGCCGCGGTCGCCGGGAAACTCGGCCACCGGCATCAGCTCGATGTGGGTGATGCCCAGCCGGACGAGGTGGTCCAGACGGTCGATCACCGCATCGAAGGTGCCGGCCGGCGTGAAGGTCCCCACGTGGATCTCCATGATGACTGCGGAGACCAGCGGCGGGGCGCGCCATCCGGCATCGCTCCAGTGGAACCGGGAATGCTCCAGCCAGCGCGACGGCCCGTGGACGCCCTGTGGCTGCCAGGGTGAACGCGGGTCGGGGAAGGGGCCGCGATCGTCGATGTGGAAAGCATAGTCCACGCCGTGTGCCACGGCGGGCGCGTCCACCGCCCACCAGCCACCCTCGCGGCGCGCCATCGGGAAGCGTTCGCCGGCGCATTCCAGCGTGACGTCGGCAGCGTGCGGGGCCCAGACCGCCACCCGGGTCACTGCACACCTCCCGTGCGTTCGAGCAGGGCCACCGGGAACGTCGCCAGCAGTTGCGCGAGCGGGATGTCACCGCCGTCGAAGTCCTCCCCGCTCAGGACATTGCGCCACCGCCCCGGCGGCAGAGGAAGCACGGTGTCCTGCCAGCCGTCGGCCAGCCCGAGCACCAGCCGGGGCACCAGGGTCAGCACCTGGTCGCCGCGCAAAAAGGCTACGGCGTGGTCGGCGCGGGGCCCGCGGGCGGCCACCGGCTGATAGCTGCCGTCGGCCCCGAACGCCCCGGGCCGGCGCCGACGCAGGGCCAGCGCCTCGCGCAGCAGCCACAGCTTCGGGAGGCCTTCATCGGCGCGATCCATAATCCGGGCGGGTGACAGCACGTCCAGTCGGGCCAGCTGCTCACGGCGCAGCCCGAAGTCCACCGGCCGCCGGTTGTCGGGATCCACCAGACTGAGATCCCACAGCTCCGTCCCCTGGTAGGTGTCCGGCACCCCGGGTACCGTGCACTTGATCAGGGTCTGCGCCAGGCTGTTGACCCGCCCGGGCGCCACCAGCGGCCGGACGAAGGCCTCGAGCGCCTCGACGAATGCCCGGTCGTCCAGCAGCCCGCGGGCGAAATCCATTACGGCCCGTTCGTAGTCCGGATCCTGGCGGGTCCAGCGCGTGTGGCGTTTCGCTTCGCGGACGGCCTTCTCCAGGTAGGCGCAGAGGCGTTCGGGATCGATCGGCCAGGCACCCACCAGGGTCTGGTAGATCAGATACTCCGTCGCGGCATCGGGGCCGGTGCTCGAGCGGTGGGGGGTGTTGCGTTCGCTCCATGCCGCCACGGCGCGGCCCCAGGCCTGCGGGATCTCCGACAACAGCAGCAGGCGGGCGCGCACGTCTTCGCTGCGCTTGGTGTCGTGGGTGGATGTGGCGAGCATGGCGTCCGGGTGCTGTTCCAGGGCGTCGCGACAGGCGCGATGGAAATCGGCGGGGGATACCCCGAACCGGTCCGGCGCGCCGCCCACCTCGTTGAGCGCCACCAGCCGATGAAACCGGTAAAAGGCGGTGTCCTCCACGCCCTTGGCCATCGCCGGGCCGGTGAGCTGCTGAAAGCGCAGGGCCAGCTCGGACTCCTGCTCCCCTTCCACCTCCAGCGAGAGCAGGGCGCGCAGGAAGTCCAGGAGCTCGGCATCCAGCTCCGGGGCTTCGGCATGCGCCTGTTCGATGGCGCTGCGGATGTAGCGGGCATCGGCCTCGGTCACGTCGGCGCCCCGGGCCAGATAGGTGCGGTAGACGGGAAAGCGGGCGGCGACCTCCAGCAGCACGTGATGCAGCTGCTCGCGGGTGTAGTCGCGGTGGCGGCGATGGCGTTCGCAGATCAGCACGAACAGCGAGGTCAGCCGGTGGAGTTCACTGCCCAGAAGCTCCCGCAGGACCTGGCGCTTGCTCGCGACCACCACGGTGTCGCAATCCGCGGGTTCCCCGGTGAAGCTCTCGTACAGCGAGGTCATCGGGGGCTCCCCGGCGGGATCCACGAACAGGCCCTGGACCCGGTTCAGAAAGTCGTAGCCCGTGGTCCCCGCGATCGGCCACTGTGGTGGCAGGCGCTCGCCGGGTTCCAGGATCTTCTCGGCCACGATCCAGGCCTCCGGGCAGGCCTCGCGCAGGCGCCGGAAGTATTCCCCGGGGTCGCGCATCCCGTCGGGGTGGTCCACCCGCAGTCCGTCCACGCTGCCTTCGGCCGTCCAGCGCAGGGGCAGCTCATGGATCGCGTCAAAGACCTCGCGCCGCTCCACGCGCAGCCCGGCCAGATCGTTGATGTCGAAGAAGCGGCGGTAGCCCAGATCCTCTGCGGCGGTGCGCCACCAGGCAAGCCGGTAGTTCTGTTCACCGATCAGGGCGTCCAGCGCATCGGGGCTGGCGTTGATGGCATCGACCTCGGCCTGGACGGCGGCCCGGGTCCCGGCGTTGTCGCGGCAGGTCTCGTCCAGTAGCCGGTGGATCACATCCTGGTCGCGTCGGCGCCGTTCGGCCGGCTCGCCGCCGGTCACCCGCGGGCGTGGCAGGCGTGCGCAGGACTCGGCCAGAAAGCCGAGCAGCTCCGGGCCGCTGCGCCGGTAGACCCGCTGGAGCAGGTCATGCAGGGAGGAGGGGTCGACGGGGAAGCGGTGTTCGTAATAGTGCAGCGTGAACCGGCCTTCGGCGAACCGCAGCTGCAGTTCGCCCGCCTCGAGGATACGGCCGTAATGGTCGCCCAGGACCGGCAGCAGTACCTTGTCGGGCCAGCGCTCTTCCGCGGCTGCCCAGTCAACGTCGAACCAGGGGGCGTGGCGGCTGGAGGGCCCGTTTTCGAGGACATCCCACCACCAGGGGTTCTGGTCGCCGGCGATCGCCATGTGATTGGGAACGATGTCCAGCACCTGCCCCATGCCGGCGCGGGCGAGGGCGACGTTCAGCCGTTTGCGCGCGGCTTCGCCGCCCAGTTCGGGATTCACGCGGCCCGGGTCGACGACATCATAGCCATGGGTGCTGCCGGAGACGGCCTGCAGGAACGGCGACAGGTAGACATGGCTGATGCCCAGGTCGGCCAGGTACGGCACGACCGCGGCCGCGTCATCCAGGGTGAACCCCGGATGCAGCTGGAGACGGTAGGTTGCGACGGGTCGAGCGCTCACCCCTCTCTCATAGCACGAAACCGTCAAAACCGGAACGCCCGGCCGGGTCGGATGCGGATCAGGTCCGGCCCAGGTTGATGCCGGTGGAGATCAGCCCGACGTGACTGAACGCCTGCGGGAAGTTGCCGAGAAAGGCCCCGCTGCCCGGGTCGATCTGTTCCGGCAGCAGGCCCAGCGGGCTGGCTCGGGCGCACAGCGATTCGAAGAGCTCCATCGCGGCGTCCCGTTCGCCCTGGCCCAGAAGGTTGTCGGCCAGCCAGAAGCTGCACAGCAGGAAGGCACCCTCGTGGCCGGCCAGTCCGTCGGGGGATTCATCGGGAAGATAGCGGAACAGCAGTCCGTCGCCGGCGCCCAGCCGACGCACCACCGCGCGAGTGGTAGCGACCATGCGTGGATGGTCGGCGGGAATGACCCGCCGCAGGGGCAGGGCCAGCAGGCTGGCGTCGATCCCGCCGCCGCCGAGGTGTTCGGTCAGGGTCTGCTGGTGCGGGTCCCAGGCCTGCTCGAGGATGGCCGTGCGGATCCGCTCGCACTCCATTTCCCAGCGTCGGGCATCGGTCTCCATGCCCATGGATCGGGCCATGCGCGCCCCCCGGTCCAGTGCCACCGCGCACAGCGCCGCGGAATAGGTGAACGGGCGCCCCGGTGTACGCACCTCCCAGATCCCGTGGTCGGGTGTCTGCCATTCTCTCGCCGCCGCTTCCACGAGGCGCCGCAGCCGGTCCCATAGCGCGGGTTCGAGTGCGCCGCCGCGACGCACCCATTGCCAGGCGCAGTCCATGATCTCGCCGAACACGTCATGCTGGCGTTGCTCGGCGGCGGCATTGCCCCACCGCACCGGCGCAGACCCGCGGTACCCCTCGAGTCCGGGGTCGTGCCATTCCGGTGGGGGGGCGTGGCCGTCCACGTCATACAGCACGCGTGGCCGCCCGGCCCGGTCCACCGCATCGAGTACCCAGCCAAGAAAACCCTCGGCCTCGTGCCCCATGCCGATCTGGGCAAGCGCATAGACCGAGAACGCCGCGTCGCGGATCCAGGCATAGCGGTAATCCCAGTTGCGCGGTCCCCCGATCGCCTCCGGCAGCGAGGAGGTGGGTGCGGCGATCATCGCGCCGGTCGCGGTGTAATCCATCATCTTCAGGGTGATCGCGGAGCGGCGGACCAGTGCCGTCTGCGGACCCTGGTAGCGGAACGAGCGCATCCAGTCGCGCCAGACCGCGATGGTGTCCGCGAGGAGTTCTTCCGGCGGGCGGGGATGGAAGCGGTGCCCCGCGGATTCCCAGCTGAGGATGAGGTGGTGGCGTTCGCCCGCGGACAGCTCGTGGGTGGTGTCCAGCCCGGCCAGCGGAAGCGAGGAGGCCAGGTGCGGCTCGAGATCCGGGCGGCGCTGCAGGCGCAGTTGCAGGCCCGCGGCATGCGGCCGGCACTCGGCGTCACCGCGCGGTTCCAGCCGGACCCGCAGGCGCACGCGCCCCTCCACTACCTCGACTATCCGCAGGAGTTCGCCGCGCCCGGCGGGGGCATCTTCCGACAGGTCGGCGCCGGCGCGGAAAGTCAGCGCGTCGGTCACGCGGACGCGCCCCTCCGGCCCCGAAAGGTCCGTTACGAGCACCCCGGTGTCCGGCTCGTAGCGCTGCGTGGCACCGGTCAGGTTTTCCGGAGCTACCGTGAAGGAGCCGCCGTTGCGATGGTCCAGCAGGCCGCAGAACAGGGCGTCGGAATCGAACCGCGGAATGCAGAGCCAGGAGATGGAGCCGTCGCGCCCCACCAGGGCCGCGGTGGTGCCGTCGCCGATCAGCCCGTGGTCCTCGATCGGGAGGTAGCCATCGCGCGGGTACGGGGGCAGCTCGGTGGCGTTCAACGGAACCCCCTGAAGTCTTGTCGTTAGCCAGAAGATTGGGGTTTCGTGACGAATCCTGTCAATGCGTATGATGGAAGTCGCACTGCCCACCACGTTGCGCGGGCGCCGTCCCGCCGGAGGCCAGCGGATGAGCGTTCAGACCGTCGACGAACTCCTCGCCTCGCGTTCCCCCGAGTCGGGACGCGAGGCGGTGGTGGCCATGACCCGCGATGGCCACGAGGCCACCGAGCGGGCGGCGCTGCTCGAAAGGGCGGCGAGACTGGCGGCCGGGCTGCGCGAGGCGGGCCTGGAACGCGGGGACCGCGTGGTGCTGCTGGCCCCCAACAGCCCGGACTGGATCGCCTCGGCGCTGGGCGTGATGAACGCCGGCGGCAGTGTGGTGCCCCTGGATACGCAGATGCCGTCCGAAGACCTGCACCACGTTCTTGCGGACTCGGCTCCGCGCTTCGTTTTTACCACCTCGGCTCTGGAAGAACGACTGGCGGATGCCCATGGCGAGTGGCAGGTCCGCCTGTTCGACGCCGCAGAGGATGCCCCGAACGCCTGGGCGACCCTGCTGCAGGCCGAGCCCGCCGACTCGATCGCTCAGGCCGGGGATGTGGCCGCGGTGTTCTACACCTCCGGCACCACCGGTCCGCCCAAGGGCGTGCCGCTGACCCACCGCAATCTGGCCAGCAACGTGGAGGCCCTGTGCGCCGAAGAGGTCGCGGACCATAAGGATCGAGTGCTGGTGCCGCTGCCGTTCCACCACGTGTATCCGTTCACGGTCGGCATCCTGGTGCCGCTGACCCTGGGCGCCTCCATCATCGTGCCGTTTTCCCTGGTCGGGCCGCAGATCGTGCGCGGCCTGCGTGATGGCGAGGCGACCGTGATGCTGGGCGTGCCCCGGCTCTACGAGGCCGTGTGGAAGGCGCTGCAGGATCGTGTCGCCGGACGCGGGCGGGTACCGGCGCTGCTGTTCCGCGCGATGCTGGGGCTGTCAAAACTGGCGCGCCAGCGCTTCGGCCTGCGTCTGGGCCGTCGCCTGTTCGGGAGCCTGCATCAGCGCCTGGCGCCGCGCCTGCGCATGGTGGTGGCCGGGGGCGCGGCGCTCGACCCCGCGCTGGGCCGCAACCTGCAGGCACTGGGCTGGGAGGTGGCGACCGGCTACGGCCTCAGCGAGACCTCGCCCATCCTCACCTACAACCCGCCGGAGCGGGTGCGTCTGGACGCCGCGGGGGTGGCGCTGCCGGGGGTCGAACTGGCCATCGACGACGGCGGATCCGGCGACGGCCGGGGCGAGGTGATGGCCCGCGGGCCGAACGTATTCGCCGGCTATCTCAATCTCCCGGACAAGACCGCGAAGGTCCTGGACGCGGACGGCTGGTTCCGTACCGGAGATACCGGCGAGATCGATGCGGATGGATTCCTTTATCTGCACGGTCGTGAATCCGCCATGATCGTGCTCTCCGGTGGCGAGAACATCGATCCGGAACGCGTGGAGGGCGCGCTGCAGTCGGCCGAAGGCGTCCGTGAGGCGGGCGTGCTGGAGCATGACGACCGGCTGGCGGTCGTGGCGGTGCCGGATGCGGGCCTGATGCGTGAGGCCGCCGGCGAAGAGCTCGAACGGCGGACCCGCGAGGCCGTCAACGAAGCGGCGAAGTCGCTGCCCACCCATCACCGCCCGGGCGTGGTACGCCTCGCGCTCGATCCCCTGCCGCGCACGCGTCTGGGCAAGCTGCGCCGGCACAAGCTGGAAGAACTGTTCGAGGAGCTGGGGCACGAAGACGCTGTGTCGCGGGCCCGTCCGGAGCCGGTCTCGCCGGAATCCATGGCCCCGGAGGACCAGCAGCTGCTGTCCGACCCGGGTGCGGAGCGCACCTGGAACTACCTCGCCGAGCGTTTCCACGACCGGCGCCTGACCCCGGACACCGGTCTGGCCGACGAGCTGGGCATCGATTCGCTCAGCTGGGTCGATCTGACCCTGGCGCTGCAGGATCGCGCCGGGATCGATCTGGACGACTCGGCGATCGAACGGGTCGAGACGGTGCGCGATCTGCTGCAGGAAGCGGCGGCCGCAGGTGCGGCCCGCGAGGGGCAGGCCGATCTGAAGGAACAGCTCGCGGATCCGGAGTCGCTGCTGGAGGCCGACCAGCAGACCGCGCTGGAACCGCCCGGTGCGCTGCGCCGCGCCGCGGGGATGGTGTTGCTGGCCGGCGCGCGCGTGCTCTCCCGGCTGCTGATGCGCGTGGAGGTGCACGGTCAGTTCCCCGCCAGCGCCCCGTACGTGATCGCTCCGCGCCATCTGAGCTTCGTCGATGCGCTCGCGCTGCTGCCAGCCCTGGACCGGCAGCGCCTCGAGTCGCTGTACTGGGCCGGTTTCCAGGGTTACCTGTTCACCGGCCCGCTGTCGCGGGCCTTCAGCCGCACGGCGCGGATCCTGCCGGTGGACCCGGGGGCCGCGCCGCGTCGCAGCCTGGCCCTCGCGGCGGCCACTGTGCAGCGCGGTCACGGACTGATCTGGTTCCCCGAGGGCCAGCGCTCGCCGGACGGAAGCCTGCAGCCCCTGCGTCCCGGCATCGGGCTGGTGCTGGCCGCGCAGCCCGTCCCCGTCGTACCCGTGTGGATCGAGGGCACGCGCGAGGTGATGGCCCCGGGGCAGCGGCTCCCGCGACCGGGCGGGAAGGTGCGCATCGTGATCGGGGCCCCGGTGGATCCGACGACCGCCGGAGGAGATGAACGGGCGATCGTCCGCGACCTCCAGGCGGCACTGGAGGAACTGGGGCAGAAATGCCCCGGTTGACGCATGCCGAATGCCGGAAGTGCTCGGCAAGGGGCCTCCGGGGGCACTGGAACGATCCCGGGGGGGCGTGTGAGGATCCGGATCGCCCCATGGAGCGGCGCGGCCGTGCTCGAGAAGATTCTGGCATGCGTTTCGCTTGGAGAGGCTGCCCCGGCTCCGTTCATGCGGAGCGGGAAAACCTTTCGAGCAGGAGCACGCCATGATCAACAGTATCGGACCCAATCCGGCCACCATGGCCCAGACGGCGGGCATGAACGGACCGAATGGCGCCGGGAACCAGGGCCCCGCGGCCGCGGCCGGGCAGAACCCGGCGGGTCAGGCGACCGGGCAGGCCGCCGGCATGGCCGCGGCGCAGCAGGCCCAGCCGGCCCAGGCGGGCGCGCAGGGCGGCATGCAGGCAGCGCAGCCGGCTCAGGCCGCGGCCAGCCCGGCCATGGGACAGGCCCAGCCCGGACAGAACGCCACCCAGGCGGCCGCTACCCAGAGCCCGGCGGCTCCGACCGGTTCCAGCGTCAACATCCAGGCCTGATCGACCCGCAGGCCTGTCCGTTCCCGGAGTGGCCGGCGATTTGCTAGCCCCTCCGGCATGGACTCTACAGGGACTGATCGAATCCGGGGCCGAGCTCGCCGGAGACACAGTGCGTCCGGGTGCCGCGGGCGTAGCAATGTGCCACATGAGTCGCGCGGATCCGTCGCGTTTCGACACATCACCCCGAACTTCGAGTTCGGGGCCGAAGTGGAAGGCGCGAGCCGGGTGGCCGCATGACCGCCGTCTCGGCATCGCGCCTGGAGGGCCTGGATCTGGCGCGTGCGCTGGCCGTGGCCGGCATGCTGTCGGCGCATGTGGGGCCGGTGGGCCTGGAGACGCTCGGCGGGCAGCTGTACGCGTTGCCTCAGGGTCGGGCGTCGGTGCTGTTCATGCTGCTGGCCGGGGTGGGTGTATCTTTCCTGGCCGCCTCCCGGCGTCCGCGACGCGGCGGGGCCGAGGCCCAGTTGCTGTGGCGGGCCGCGCTGCTGTTCCTGATCGGGCTGGGGCTGCAGGCCCTGGAGCCCGACGCCATCTACGTGATCCTGCCGGCCTACGCGGCACTGTTCGTGCTGGCGATCGCCATGCTGCGCATGCCGTCACCCGGACTGCTGGCCATCGCTGCATTGATGCTGGCCCTCGGTCCGGCGATCTTTCTGCACGGGCAGCTGACCAGCCCCGACGTGTTCGACCGTTCGCCCGTGATGCCGGGGCTTGCTGCGGGCGAGATGCTGCACCGTCTGGTGCTGTCCGGCCCGTATCCGCTGGTGACCTGGATCGTGCCGTTTGCGGTCGGGATGTGGCTGGGCCGGCTCGACCTGCGCAGTACCGCCGTGCGCCGGCGTCTGGTCGTGGTCGGGGCGGTAGGGACGGCCGGGGTGCTGCTGGCCAGCGCCGGGCTGCAGCGGGCGCTGGGGGTGGATGCCGACGACTGGGGCTGGAACCGGTTGCTGGTCACGCAGCCCCACAGTCAGATGCTGTTGTGGCTGGCCGGCTCCGTGCTGACCGCCGGCGCGGTGCTGGGGCTGTGCCTGCTCCTCGCCGATCGGGCGCGCCGCTGGCTGTGGCCCCTGATCGCGTCCGGGCAGCTGGCGCTGACCTTCTACGTGACCCACCTGCTGGTGCTCTGGCTGCTGCGGGAAACCCTCGAGAGTTCGGGCCTGGACGACCACCTGATGGACTCCCCCGCGATCGCGACCGTGGTGACCCTGCTGGCGATGGCGGCCTTCGCCGCTTTCGCGGTCCTGTGGCGTTCACGGTTCCAGCGCGGTCCGCTGGAGAGCCTGCTGTTTCTGCCGTGGATCGCGCGGCGGCAGGGCCGGGACCGGCCCCGCTGAGCGGGCTTTGAGCCGTGTCGCCCCCTCCTTTTGGAGGGGGCGTTCTTTTGTGCGTTGCGCCATCCTCTCAAGGGAAACATCGGGCCAATCAATGGCACTGAGGGGAGCGGAGAATGTACGGAAAACTCTGGCGCCGGGCCGTGGCCGGCGGTTTGCTGGCCGGTGCATTCGGCGTGGCGTCGCCGGTGGTGGCCGATGAGCATGTGAGCATCATGGTGTTCGATGCCTCGGGGTCCATGTGGGCGCGGATGGAAGACGACAAGTCGCGCATCGAGGTGGCGCGCGAGGTGGTCGACGAGTTCGCGGCCAGTCGCGACGCCGGCATTCCCTTCGGTGTGGTGGCCTACGGGCATACCCGCCGTGGCGACTGTGACGATATCGAGGCCGTCCTGCCGCTGGACACCCACGAGGGTGACGAGATCGCGCGCACGATCCACGATCTCAACCCGCAGGGCATGACGCCGCTGACCGACTCAATGGCCAGGGCCCGGGAGATGATCCCGCGCACGGCCGAGTCCGCGGACATCATCCTGGTGACCGATGGCCTGGAAAACTGCGGTGGCGACCCCTGTGCGCTGGCCGCCGAGATGGCGGAGGAGGGCATCGACCTGCGCGCCCATGTGGTCGGCTTTGCGCTCGAGGAGGAAGAGGTTCAGACCCTTTCCTGTGTGCCGGAGCAGACCGGTGGCCAGCTGTTCACCACGCAATCCGGCGAGGAACTCAGTGCCGCACTGGACGAGATCGCGGCAGCGGAACCCGAGGCAATGCGCGTGCAGCTGCGCGCGCTCGACGAACGCAATCCCGAAGAGCACGTGCGCCGGGTGGACTGGGAGGTCGCCGACGAGGCGGGCGAGTCGATCTTCTCCGGGGAGTCGCGGGGCATCATCGACCTGGAGCTGATGCCCGGTCACTACACGGTCGAGGCCGAAGCGGAGGTCTTCGCCGGCGAGACCGAGTTCGGGGTCACCCCGCAGACCGACGAGCCGGTCGACATCATGATGGCGAAGACGCAGGCCACGCTGGAGCTGAGCGCCGAGGACGCCGAAACCGGGGAAGCCCTGGGCGGGGTCGACTGGGTCGCGCTGAACGTGGAGACCGAGGAAGCGGTCGAGGCCCGCAGCGAGGATGCCGATCCGCTGGAACTCCACCTGGAGCCCGGGGAATACCGCATCTCCGCCGAACGCGGCGCGACGAGCGGTGATGCGCGGGAGACGGCGACCCTCGCGGAAGACCGGGAAGTGGTCGTGACGCTCGAACAGGAACTGCCGGACGCCGAGCTCCATGCCCCGGACACCGCCGGCGTTGGTTCCATGGTCGACGTCGGCTGGGACGGGCCCGGCGAGGATCGTGACTTCATCGTCGTGGTGGAGCCCGGCGCGCCCGGGGATGATGCGGGCCATTCACGTCGCGCCAGGGACCGCGTGCAGGGCGAGGAGCTGGTAACCCTGCAGATGCCGGACGCCCTCGGGCCCCACGAACTGCGTTACGTACATCGGGAAACGGGATCGGTCCTGGCCACCCGGACCATCGAGCTGGAGCCGGTGGAGGCTTCCGTCTCCGCACCGGAGGAGGTCCCGGCCGGTGCGCAGTTCGAGGTCGGGTGGGAAGGCCCCGTCAACCGGAACGACTACATCGCGATCGTGGAAGCCGGGGCCCCGGACGACGACACCGGGCATGGCCGGCGGGCCACTGCGCGGGTTTCGGAGGACGGCGAGCCGGTGACCCTCCAGGCCCCGGATGCGCTGGGTTCATACGAGGTGCGCTACGTCCTCCGTGACAGTCGCCGGGTGCTGGCCTCGCAGGAGGTGACGCTGACCCCGGTGGAGGCATCCGTCTCCGCACCGGAGGAGGTCCCGGCCGGGGCCTATTTCGAAGTCGAGTGGGAAGGCCCGGTCAACCGCAACGACTACATTGCGATTGTCGAAGCGGGCGCGCCGGACGATGAAACCGGGCATTCCCGCCGCGCCACGAGCCGGGTTTCGGAGGACGGCGAGCCGGTGAAGATCCAGGCGCCGGATGCGCTCGGCACCCACGAGGTGCGCTACGTCCTCCGTCTCAGTCGCCGTGCACTGGCCTCGCAGGAGGTGACACTGACCCCGGTCGAGGCGTCTCTGGAAGCGCCGGACACCGTGCTTCCGGGTGCCGACTTCGAAGTGCGGTGGGAGGGCCCGGAGAATCGCAACGACTTCGTGGCCATCGTGGAGCCGGATGCGCCCGAGGGTGACAGCGGGGACAGCCGCAGCGCCAGCAGTCGTGTCTCCGGCGACACCGAGACCCTGACCGCGCCGGACGAGGAGGGCGAGTACGAGATCCGCTACGTGATCCGCGATTCCGGCCGCACCCTGGAGGCCATTCCGATTACCGTCGGCGGTACCGATGTGACCCTTTCGGCCGAAGATTCCGTGGCCGCCCGGAGCACGGTGGAGGTGAGCTTCACCGGGCCGGGGCGCTTCGAGGATCTGATCGAGATCGTCGAAGCCGGCGCGGACCCGGACGACAGCGCGGTGCAGGATGCACGGGCCTCGCAGGGCAGTCCGGTGCAGCTGTTCGCACCTTCCAGTGCGGGCAGCTACGAGATCCGCTACCGCGCTTCCGACAGCGGCGAGGTGCTCGAGAGCATCCCGCTGGAGGTGGAATAGGAGCCGGGGGCTCAGGCCGTCTCCAGGGGCAGGCGCCCCTGGTCGGCCAGGCGCAGGCAGGCATCCACGGCCTGCGGGTCGTACAGCGTGCCGCGCTGCTTGCGCAATTCTTCCAGCGCTGCGTCGATGCCGAGCCCCGGGCGATAGGGGCGGTGCGAGTGGATCGCCTCGACCACGTCGGCCACCGCGAGGATGCGCGCCTCCGGGAGGATGGCCTCGCCCGTGAGGCCATCCGGATAGCCGGAGCCGTCGAGACGCTCGTGATGCTGGCGCACGATGGTGGCCACCGGCCAGGGGAAATCGATGCCCTTGAGAATCTCGTAACCGGACGCGGGGTGCCCCTTGATCAGCTCGAATTCCGTCGCGGAAAGACGTCCGGGCTTGGCGAGGATCTCCACCGGGACCGAGATCTTGCCGATGTCGTGCACCGCGCTGGCCACGTGCAGGCCCTTGCGCCGTTCCGGGTCCAGGTCCAGTTCCACCGCGATCGCGTCGGCGAGCTGCGTGGTGCGCTGCTGGTGCCCGGCGGTATACGGGTCGCGGACTTCGATGGTGGCGGCCATCGCCTCGATGGTGCGTTCCAGCGAGTGTTCCAGCGCCGCGCGCGACTGCTGGGTGCGCAGGCCGTACACGAGATCGCCGGCGAGTTCGCTCAGCAGGGCGACGTCGTCCGGCTCCGCGAAGGCATCCCGCGAGCGGGCCGCGACCTGCAGATCGCCCAGCGGCCCCCGGTCGTCGCTCAGCGGCAGCACCAGGACCAGAAGGGGGAGATCGACGGTCCTGCGCACCAGGCAAGGACCGTCCGGTTTCGTCCGGTCGGGGCCCGGTGTCACCGGTTCCGTGTCCATGCCCGCGAGCTGTTGCCGACCGTCCCGCAGCCGGACCCGAGCGGCGGCGTAGCCACCGGTGGTGGTGATGGCGGCGGTCATGCCGCGCAGGAGCTCGTCCGGACTTTGCGCGTGTACCAGCGCACGGTTGCCGGCGGAGACGGTATGCAGTGCACGGGTGCGCTCGTGGACCAGGGCCTCGAGCGCTTGGTGGGACTGGTGCATGGCCAGATGGCTCTTCACCCGCACCAGCACCTCCTCGGCGACGAAGGGCTTGGTGATGTAGTCCACCGCGCCGGCGGCGAAGCCCCGCAGCTTGTCTTCGGGTTCGCGCAGGGCGCTGAGGAAGATCACCGGGATCTCGGCGGTTTCGGGGTCGGCCTTGAGGCGCCGGCAGACCTCGAAGCCGTCGAGGTCCGGCATGCGGATGTCCAGCAGGATCAGTGCGGGCCGGCGTTCGGCGACCGATTCCAGCGCCATGCGGCCGCCCGGCGCCACGCGCACGCCCAGGCCGGCCTGCTGGAGCACGTCGACCATCAGGCGCAGGTTGCTGGGGTTGTCGTCCACCACGAGGATCCCGTCGCCGGCATCGGAGGACATGGCCGGGTGCGGGTGGCCGGAATCGTTCTGCGGGTTCACGTCCGGTTTTCTCCAAGCGCCTTGAGGAGGTCTTCGTAGCGGAACGCCTCCGCGGCCTTGTGGATCACCCGGGCGCGCTCGGGGTCCTCTTCGTGCAGCGTTGCGACCCACTCGTTCATGCCCTGAAGGTCGCCGGAACGTACGGCGCGTGCCAGTGCCTCGCGGCGTTCCGGAGAAAGGGGCCGCAGCTGTGCGGCCAGGGTTTCCGGCGCGGGCGCGTCGTCCGCCGGGGTCGGGGTGTCCGTTTCGGCATCGGCGTAGCGGAATTCCACGCCCAGGTGGCGCTCCAGCGTGCCGAAGATGTCGTTATCGCTGTAGGGCTTGCTGATCAGATCGGCACAGCCTGCCTCGCGGACCTCACGGGTCTGGGCGAGGGAGGCCGAGGCGGTCAGTGCGACCACCACCGTGTCCTGGCCGCCGGGGGCCTCGCGGATGGCGCGCGTGGCCTGGTAGCCATCCATGCGCGGCATGCGCATGTCCATCCACACGAAGTGCGGCTGCCATTCGCGGTAGACCTCCACGGCCTCTTCACCATCCGCCGCCAGACGGACATCGAATCCGGCCTCTTCCAGCTGCCGCTGCAGCAGGATGCGATTGGATTCGGAGTCGTCGGCCACCAGGATGCGCCAGGCTGGCTGACCCGGCGCCAGGCCCAGTACCCGACGCGCGGCGGGGGCCGGTGTATCGGCGGTGTCGTCGGCCGCTTCCAGCGGCAGGTCCACGCTGAAACGCGACCCCTGACCCGGCGCACTCGAGACATCCACCGAACCGCCCAGCAGTTCCGCGAACTGGCGGGTGATCGACAGCCCCAGGCCGGTCCCCTCGGTGGTGCCGGCCGCGCCACCCTGAACGAAGGGTTCGAATATGGATTCCTGCTGTTCCGGCGGGATTCCGGGGCCGGTGTCCTCCACGACCAGCTGCAGGCGCGGTTCGCCCGCCGGATCTTCCCGCGTCTCGGCGCGGAGCTCGACGCCCCCGGTTTCGGTGTACTTGATGGCATTGCCCACCAGATTGATCAGGATCTGGCGCAGCTTGCGCGCATCGCTGCGGATGAAGCGGGGCAGCTCGGGATCGGTGTCCAGGGTCAGCGTCAGGTTCTTCTCCCGGGCTCGTGCGCCCAGCGTTGCAACCACATCCTCCAGGGTCTGCGGCAGGTCCAGCGTGACCGGCTCCATGGTCAGGCGGCCGGACTCGATCCGGGCCATGTCCAGCACGTCGTTGATCAGCGACAGGAGGTGATCGCCGTTGCGTTCGACCAGGCCGAGGTGGTCGCGCTGTTCGCCCGTGAGGTTGCTGCCCCGTGCCGCCAGGCGCGAGAACCCGAGGATCGCGTTCAGCGGGGTGCGCAGCTCGTGGCTCATGCTGGCGAGGAAGACGCTCTTGGCGCGATTGGCGTCTTCCGCCTGTCGCCGGGCCTCGTCCAGTTCGGCGGTGCGTTGTTCGACGCGGCGCTCCAGTCCGGTGTTCAGCTCGCGGATCTGCTGTGCGGCGGCATGCTGGGCACGGACGTCGCGACTCAGGCGCCGGGCGCCCGCACTCAGTCCGGCCAGGCCCAGCAGCCAGACGCCGGACAGCGCTGCCAGCGTGACCGTGGCGGTCTCCGCCTCGCGTTCGCGGTAGTCGTCCAGGGGCACGGCCACGGACACGCCGCCGCGGATGTCGCCCACCTCGTATCCCTGATGGGCATGGCATTCCAGGCAGCCGCGCTCCACGCGCATGGGCGCCATGTAGCGCAGATGGGGCTCCTCGTCGATGTCCGCCACTTCCAGGCGTTCTTCCGCGCCTTCCCGGAAGGCCTGCAACGCCTCCTCCTCCCACGGATCGGGCGCATTCTCCGGGCGCAATGGCTGCAGGCTGGTGATATTCCCGCGTACTCCGAACAGGTCGCCGAACTGCTCGTTGAGATGGCGCAGCATGTAGGCGGGGTTCATCAGGGTCAACTCCTGACCCGAGGGCGTAGTGATGTCCCGCTCCGGCAGGTGTGCCAGGTACGGGTTGGGCTGGACCAGATCGCTCACCGGCACGTAGACCCCGCTGTGCAGGGTGCCCCAGAAACGGAAGGCCTGATCCTTGTTGAAGTTCGCCTGCGCCTCCTGATAGGCGAGATCCAGGGTCATCGTCCGGAAGTGGTCCAGCAGCCACAGGCTCAGCCCGGCAAAGAACAGGGTCCACACAAGCGCCCCCAGCGCCACGTACATCCGCAGGTGTCGCAGTTGCGCCCGGAAGGCGGTGTCGGCATGCGCGTCGGACATGGGACTGTGAACATCCATCGTGATGGAGTTCACAGTCTAACAGTTCACTCGGGCAGCACCCCTACTGACCGATGCGGTAGCGCGAGGCGAGGTCGCGCACCCGCGAGGCGATATTGGTCAGATCGTGGCTGGCGGTCTCGGTCTGGTTGGCCCCGCCAAGGCTCTCGCTGGTCGCCTCGTTGATGGAAATGATATTGCGGTTGATCTCCTCGGCCACGGAGTTCTGTTCCTCGGCGGCACTGGCGATCTGGGTGTTCATGTCGCGGATGCGTTCCACCGCCGCGACGATCCGGCTCAGCGCGTCACCGGCCTCCTGCGCATTGCTGGCGGTGTTTTCGGCCATCTCGCGGCCCCGGCCCATGGCGTCCACGGCGTTGCGGGTGCCGGCCTGCAGGTTCTCGATGGTCGACTGGATGTCGGCGGTGGAATCCTGAGTGCGGGAGGCGAGGGTGCGGACCTCGTCGGCCACCACCGCGAAGCCGCGACCCTGCTCGCCGGCGCGCGCGGCCTCGATCGCGGCGTTGAGCGCCAGCAGGTTGGTCTGCTCGGCGATGCCACGGATGACGTCCAGCACGCTGCCGATCTTCTGGCTCTGTTCGTCCAGGGACTGGACGGCTTCGGCGATCTGCCCGACCTCGGTTGCAAGCCGGCCGATGTCGCCGACGACCGATTCCACCACCTTGCCGCCCTCCCGCGATTCGCGATCCGCTTCGTGGGTGGCGCTGGAGGCGTCCGAGGCGTTGCGTGCGACTTCCTGCACGGTAGCCGTCATCTCGTTCATCGCGGTGGAGACCTGTTCGGTCTGTGATCCCTGTTGATCCAGATTCGTCTTGGTCTGGGTCGACACCGCCGAGAGTTCTTCCGCCGCCGAGGCCATCTGGTCGGTCATGCCGCGCAGCTCGCCGATCGTGTTCTGGAACTCGTCGAGCATGGTGTTCAGGCAAATGGCCGTGGAACCCAGTTCATCGTGGCTTTCGACGTCCACTCGTCGGGCGAGGTCATGGTCACTGACGATGCCCTCCATGGTCGCGCGCATGCGGCCCAGAGGGCCGGCAACCCCCCGGTAGGTCATCCATCCGGTGCCGAGTACGACGATGAATCCGGCGAGGGCGACCGCGATGAAAATGAAGACCGAGCGGTTGTGCAGCTCGGCGATCCGGGTCGCTTCCTCTCCGGCGACACGGAGTTGCAGGTCCACCAGTTCGTTGATCTTGGCGCTGATCGGATCGATGGATGCATACAGCGGGCCGTTGAATTCGCTCAGTTCGCCCGAGACGTTGCCGGACATCCCGGAAAGGGCGCGTTCCAGTCGGTCCAGATCCGCGTTGGCATCGCGAAACAGGCCGCGGGCTTCCTCGGCCAGGCGCGCCTCCTCTGCGGTGAGTTCGGTCGCCATGTAGGTTTCCCACTGCTGATCGATATGCGAACGGGCGCCGCGCACGTCCTGCAGGGCCTCTTCGGCGGTGAGCATCCCGTGATCGGCCTTGTTGACGGCGTCAATCACCAGCACCGCGTAATCGTCGGCGATCTCCTTGAGCTGCTGCAGCGGGATGACGCGGTCCTGGTGTACGCGGTCCACGCCGGCCTCGATGTCCCCCATGAAGCGCACCGAGAGCAGCGCGATCACGATCAGCGCAATCAGCGGGAGCGCCACCAGGAGCTGGATTTTCGCGCGAATACTGAGAGATTTGCCCATCGTGGATTCCTTGATCATTTGGTCGGGTAGAGTCGCCCAAAAGGGCGGATCGTACAGGTTGTGACGACTCCCCTGCCGAAAACTAAAGCGGATCAGTGTTTCCTCAAGGCCTGCACGACGCCTCGGACGGCACCCCGGACATGGATCATCTGCAATGACGGCTTTATCACCCCAACGAGAAGTCCGGGCGGCGGTGGAGCGGTATGTCACTCTCTGATATGGATGGCATCGCAAGTATCTGTGCCAAAGGGTCTTTGTTTGGCGCCGATATTGGCCGATCCCGAAGACTTCATGGATTGCGATGCGATCCATGGGGTCTACTTCCGGACCAGGCTCTGTACGCCGCCAAGGCCGGCGGACCCGCACG
This sequence comes from Thioalkalivibrio sp. ALR17-21, assembly GCF_000420185.1. Lineage (NCBI taxonomy): Bacteria > Pseudomonadati > Pseudomonadota > Gammaproteobacteria > Chromatiales > Ectothiorhodospiraceae > Thioalkalivibrio > Thioalkalivibrio sp. ALR17-21. The sequence goes on from NZ_ATUL01000002.1 coordinate 165,203, forward strand.
GCCCTCGCGTTTCGTGTATAGTGCGCAGCTGACCGTGTGGTCATTCCTTTTCGCCGGGCCCGGGGCACATCCTGTGCCGTCGCTGTTTCCGGCCCGTGTGAGTACTGTGTGATGTCCGAATCTCCCTCCTTTGACCAGCTCGGTCTGTCCGAGTCGCTGGTCCGTGCCCTGTCGAATCTGGGCTTTGCCACCCCCACCGCGGTCCAGGCCGCCTGCATCCCCGCCCTGCTGGGTGGTCGCGACGTGCTGGGCGAGGCCCAGACGGGTACCGGCAAGACCGGCGCGTTCGGCCTGCCGCTGGTGGATGGCGTGGACGCGGCCCTGAAGGCGCCGCAGGCCCTGGTGCTGGCCCCCACCCGCGAGCTGGCCGGACAGGTGGCCGACGCCCTGAGCGGTTTCGCGGCGGGTCTGGACGGCATCGAGATCCTGCCGGTCTACGGCGGCCAGCCGATGGGCCAGCAGCTGCGCGCCCTGCGCGACGGGGCCCAGGTGGTGGTCGGCACGCCCGGCCGCGTGGCGGATCACGTCCGCCGCGGGAGCCTCGATCTGTCCAGCCTGCGCATGGTGGTGCTGGACGAGGCCGACGAGATGCTGCGCATGGGCTTCGTCGAGGAGATCGAGTGGCTGCTGGAGCAGACCCCGGCCGAGCGCCAGACCACGCTGTTCTCCGCGACCATGCCGGCGCCGATCCGGCGCATCGCGCACCGCCACATGCGCGAGCCGGAAGAGATCCGCGTGGGTGCGGGCAACGAGGCCGGCGTCGACATCGACCAGAGCTACTGCCTGGTCGATCAGCGCAACAAGCTCGAGGCCCTGACCCGGCTGATGGAGACCGAGCCGGATCTGGACGCGGCGGTGGTCTTTGCCCGTACCAAGGCGGCGACGGTCGAGATCGCCGATCGGCTGGGCGCCGCCGGCGTGGCCGCATCAGCGCTCAACGGCGACATGGAGCAGGGCGAGCGCGAGCGCGTGGTCGCCAACCTGCGCGACGGTCGTCTGGACGTGATCGTGGCCACCGACGTGGCCGCACGGGGGATCGACGTCCCGCGCATCAGCCACGTGTTCAATTTCGATGCCCCGGGCGATGCCGAGGTCTACGTGCACCGCATCGGGCGGACCGGCCGCGCCGGGCGCAAGGGCCGCGCGATCCTGTTCCTGGAGCCGCGCAAGCGGCGCATGCTGCGCGACATCGAACGCCTGACCGGAAAATCCGTGCGTGAACAGGCCGTGCCCGACCGCGAGGCGGTTCGGGCTCGGCGCGAGGATCGGTTCGCCGAACGCGTGCGGGCGGCCGTGGCGGATGACGCCGGGGGCCGTCACGCGGCCCTGGTGGAACGCCTGCTGGCCGATGGCGAGACCTCGCCGCAGGATCTGGCCGGTGCCCTGGTGGCGCTGGCCACCGAGGGGTCCCCGCTGGACGCCTCCGCCACCGCCGGTGCGGACCCGCTGGCCGGTGCGGCCCGTGCTGCGCGCGACGAGCGCTCCGGTGGCCGCGACAAGGGCGAGCGCAACAACAAGCGCCGCGAAGGCGGCCGTCAGGGCGATCGTGATTCGGGTCCCGAATCCGGTATGGTGCGCTACTACATGCCGGTGGGCCGCACCCATGGCGTCGCCCCGGGCGCGATCGTCGGCGCGCTGGCGAACGAGGGGGGTCTCAAGGGCCGGGACATCGGCCGCATCGGGCTGCAGCAGGAACATTCGCACGTGGATCTGCCGGAGAGCCTGGACGAGGGCGCGATCCGCAAGCTGGGCGGCATTCATGTCGCGAACCGTCGCCTCGGGCTGACGCTGGAGATCCCGGCGCCGCAGGGCCCGGGCCACGACACGCCGGCGCGCAAGTCGAAGCCCGCATCCCGCAAGCCTGCCGGCGGCAAGCCGGCCACCGGCAAGCGCCCCGCGTATCAGGCGACGGGCAAGGGCCCCGGACGGGCTTCGGGCAAGGGCCAGAGCAAGAACGGTACCGGAACCCTGGGCATCCGCCGCAAGGCCGCCAACGGCTGATCGCCGAAGAGGCGGCCGGGGACCGGCTCAGATCCTCAGCTTTCGCAATGCTCGCAGACGGCGTCGGCGGAGGCGTCGTCCGGATATCCGCCCAGCCGCCGGCGGACCTCCTCCTCGTCCATCGCCCGGATATCTTCGGCCAGGCGGTCGAGGTGCGTGAGGATGGTCGCGGAGCACTGCTTGAGATGGGGTAGCAGCTCCCGAGCCCGGTCCAGCCGCCGGGTGTCGTCGAACCCGGTGGAACCGAACAGCCGTGCCAGCGGTGTCGGCTTCTCGGTCTGTTCCTCGAACAGGATGTTGAAGATCCGCCGGTAGGTGGCGTGGAGTTCGTCGTGCGGCGGTTCGATCCGGCAGTAGGATGCCAGATCCGACAGGCCGCGCCCTTCGCCGTAGTACCACTGGCCGAACTTGCAGTCGGTGGGGGCGACCGGTACCTTGTCCTGGTCCAGCGGGATCCCTTCGATCAGTCCGTGGGCGTAGCTGACCCACATCTTGTGGCTCAGCCGGGCGCGGTGGATCCGCTTGATCACGTCCGCTTTGGTCATCTTCGTCTCTCCGAGCGACGCGGAGCGCCGCGGCAGAGGGGGTATTCAGGGATGAAGCGACCCCAATTCTGGCCTGCCCGCGGCGCGGATGGGACGGCCGGAATGCGGAACCGTTCACGGTTCCGCACATCGTCCGGGAGTCAGTCGGCGGTTTCGTGCTCGAGGTGGTCGATCAGGTGCTGGATGTCGGCGGGGTCGGCCGCGGCGGGGAGGCGCTCGAGGACGCGCTGGCGGCGTGCTTCCGGCGTGAGGGGGGCGCGTTCGTCGACTACGCCACGCTCGCGCAGGAATTCGTGCAGCTGTTCGCGATGGCCGGCCCGCAGGCGCTGTTCCGTGCCGCTGGCCATGGTGATCGGGTGCTGCTGCAGGCTTTCCAGCAGGGCCTGCGGGTCGCCTTCGAGTTCCGTGGCGCGCTGCGCCACGCCCTCCAGCGCGTTGTCGGTGAGCACGCCGGCATCACGGGCCTCTTCCAGCAGGCCTCGGTCCACCGTCCGGTTGCGGCCGATGCGCCGGGCCGCAAGCCAGTGTTCCAGCGCGAGGGAGCGATATGCCAGCGCGGCGCGCCGGTGCTCGTCGGGCAGGGCGCGGCGTGCGATCCGGCCGTCCAGCAGGCTGCGCAGCGGGCCCACCCGATCGACCCGCCAGACCTGCATCAGGTCGCGCGCGGTCGCGGGATCATCGAACAATACATGCAGCAGGTGGACGTCTTCGGCGGGCCCCGTCGGGTCCGGTCGTGTCACCCCCAGTTCGCGTGCCCAGGCGGCCAGGTCCTTGCCGGCCGGCTCCGGGATGGCGGGAGCCGCGGGGAGCTCGAACCGGGCAGGTTCGGTCGCCTCCGCGGGGAGCCCGCGCAGCGCCTGCAGATCCACGCGGTGCGGCCATTCGCCGGTGGCCTGGTGCCATAGCTGCATCTCGTAGTCGCTGGCGGCCAGGTACAGGATCTGGCGATCCCCGTCGCGGGCCAGTTCCTGCAGGGTACGGAACATCACGCGGGCGCGTTCGGGGTCGGTGGTGGCCAGGGCCTCGTCGATCAGCAGCGGCCAGTGCCCTGCTCCCTCGGTCGCCTCGCGCGTCTCGACCCGGGCCAGGCGCAGCGCCAGCAGCAGCTGCATGCGGGTTGCAGTGGAGAGTTCGCCGGGGGGGCGCAGTGCACCCTGCACGCGGTCCTCGCCGACAAAACCGTCCTCGTCCTCGCTCAGCCGCAGCGCCCACTGGTGGTGGGTGAAGCGGGCAAAGGCCTCGCGCGCGCGGCGCAGCAGTTCCGGTTCTTCCTCGCGGCGGAACTCCTCCTGGATGTCGTCGAGCAGGAAGCGCCCGGCTTCGGCGTCCAGGGCCTCGTCGCGCCGCCGTTCCAGCTCCTCCCCGGCGGTCTGCTCGGCCGCCAGTGCTTGTTCCCGTTCCCGTTTGCGGCCGGTCTGCGCGATGCGTTCCCGGATCTGACTGCGTTCTTCCTGCAGTGGTTCCAGTCGTTCGGCACGGTCGGTGGTTTTCGCAAGCTGGCGTGCCAGGCTTTCACGGTCGCCGGGCGGGTCCCCGATGCCCGCCAGGGCCAGCAGATCCGCGCGGGACTCGAGCTGGCGGGCCAGGTCGTCGCGCCGCAGGGCCTGCTCCTGGCGCTGGCGCTGCAGGGCCTGCCAGTCTTCCCGCTGTTCCAGACGACGGTCCAGGGTTTCCCGCTGGTCGGGCTCGAGGCCGACATCGCCCAGTTCGCGTGCCTCTTGTCGGTCGATTTCCGCCAGCGCTGCCTGCAGGCGGCGACACTCGCGATCCATCTCCGCGATCCGGCGTTCCGCTTCCGCGGCCTGCGCGGCGCGGGCCCGCAGGGCCTCGAGCGCCGCCGCCAGATCCGCGGGGGAAGCCTCTCCGGGGACGGCGCCGTTCGGGTCGGGAGTCGGCCAGCGTGCGAGAGCCTCCTGCAGTTGTTGTGTCAGGGCCCGCACCCGGCCGGCGATTTCCGCGTGCCGCGCTTCGGCCTGGCCGAGCGTCAGTTCGGCCTGTTGCAGGGCGCGGGTGCGTTCGAGGAAGTCGTCGAGTCGCGCGGCCAGGGCGGGATCGAAGCCGGCTTCGCGGGCGAACTCGGCCTGTTCGGCGTCGAGTTGCTGCAACGCCGCGTCCACGCTGTCGCGGTCGGCGCGCAGGGTCTCGGCCTCGTCGAAGCGCCGGCGGGTCATGCGCAGTGCGTCGCGCTGCTGTTCGACGGCCTCGAGGCGGGTGCGCACGCCGTCTGCGTCCCAGGCGCCCGGGGGGGGAGCCAGGTCCAGGTCCAGGTCCTCGAAGTCGCGGGCGAGGCGTTCGCGCTGCGCCGTTCGTGCCATGGCGTCGGCCGAACGCCGCCGGCCCGCCGGCAGCACGCGCGGGAAGACCAGCGGGATCAGTGCGAGCAGCATCACGCCGCCGCCGAGGGCGGCGAGCCACGGGGGACCGAGGACCCCGCCATACACCGCGATGCCGCCGCCCAGTGCGGCCCCCGCCACCGTCGGCAGGACCGGTCGTGCGGGTTCGGCCGGTGCCGGCAGGGCCAGCCAGTCGTGCAGCAGACGGGCGGCGCGTTCGTAGCGCTGCAGGGCCTGTTCCGGAGAGTTCTCCGGCGCGCCCTGCAGGCGGGCCTGCAAGGCCGTGCGGCGGTCCTCCAGTTCCTGCCGCCGACGGGTCAGATCGCGAGCGCGGTCGAGCGTGGCATCGTCGAGGCGGGGCAGCTCGCGCGCCGCGGCCGCGTGCCCGTCCAGGCGGGCGATGGCCTGCTCGCGGGCAGTCCGGGCGTCGGTGCATTCGCGGGCCGCGGTGGCGAGTGCCTGGTCCTGCTGGCGAAGCTCGTCAAGCCGTGCGCGCAGGCGATCCAGTTCGGTTTCGTCGGGGCGTTCGTTCTCCAGGCCGGTTTCGGCCAGCCGGGCGTACGCCCGGGCACGATCCTGTTCTGCCTGAGCCAGTTCCTGTCGGGTGTTTTCGCGCTGGCGGGCCAGCTCGTCCAGACGTGCGGGCTCGCGGCCGGTGAGATGGTCCATGTCCGGCGGGAAGCGCTCGAGCTGCGCGTCGAGGCCGCGCAGGGCCTGTGCGGTGTCGTGCAGCTGCAGGGCGGTGTCCAGGGCGCGACGTTCCTGATCCGCATTGCGCGCGTCGTCGATGGCCCGGTCCAGATCCGGCAGGCGGCGTTCCTCGTCCGCGATCCGGCGCTGGTCGCGTTCCACCTCTTCGCGGCTCCGGCGGGCCTGCTCCAGTTCCCGGCGTTCCTTGTGGCCGGCACGCGGGGCGGAATGGAACAGCGTCTCGCGCAGGGCCGGCAGGTCGAATCCACCATTGAGTTCGCGCCGCAGGTGGCCGGCCAGCGCCTGTTCGCTGGCGCCCTGTACCTGCAGGAGGTCTTCCACCCCGATCAGGTAGCTGTCCAGCAGGTCGGGGGGCGGTGGTGCCGGCGGATCGGCGGGCCGTCCGTCACACTGCCAGGCCACGTGGGTGCCATTGCGGTCCACCGTCCAGTGGTGCTCGCCGTCGTGAAAGCCCGCGGTCAGGGACAGCTGGTGCGGATCGCCCGCGCGGGGGCCGGCCAGCAGGTAGCGCAGCGCACGGATCAGGCTGCTCTTGCCGGAGGCGTTGGGTCCGGTGACGAAATTGATGGTCGGGTCCAGCTCGTTGACGGTAAAACCGCGGTCGATGCCGGGCAGTCGGCGGATGTCGATGTGCTGCAGTTTCACGGCCGGGCCTCCGTGTCCGGATCGGCCAGCAGGTGTTCCAGCAGCCGGCTGCCGCTGTCGGCCAGCCGCGCAGCGACGGCCTCGTCATCCAGCCCGGCCTCGGGCAGGCCGCGCCAGCGGGCGTCGGTGGCGACCGAAGCCAGGCGCTCGCGTGCCTGTTCCAGCAGGGCGCGGCGGTCGGGGTCGTCGGCGGGATGTTCCAGCAGCCGCAGGCGGCGGGCGAGCAGGCCGGCGTGGTCCTGGCGCCGGGCCAGCTCGTCGAGATCGACGGGCGGGCGGGTGTCGGCAAGGATGCGCTCGATGAAGGTGAAGCGCTCGGGGCTGGCGGCGATGCTTTCCTCGCGGTGTTCCTCCAGTTGGTGCGCGACCTCGCCGGCCAGGGTGGTTTGTCCGGTCAGGCGCAGGCGCAGGCCGAGGGCGCGCGGCGGGCAGGGGCGCGTATCGAGCCGGGCTTCCAGCTCGCGCAGCCCCTGCAGCAGCCGCGTGCGGGCCTGCTCCGGGGCCTCGAGCCCGGTGAGGTCGAGATCCAGACGCGCCCAGTGCAGCGGCGCCAGGCATTGCTGTTCGATCGCGCGGATGCGCTCGCCTTCGACGGTGATCAGCCACGGGCCGCGGGGGCCGTGTTCGCCAGGGTGCAATCCGGTCACGGACCCCAGGTAGCCACCCGAGTAACGCGGCGTAGCCGACGCGGTTCCCGGTCCGAGGAGCGTGTCCAGGGCGTCTGGTCGATGGATATGCCCCAGCAGCCAGGCATCCAGGCCGGCGGCGGCCAGTTCGGCGGAGCTGACCGGGGCATAGTGCGAGTCACGCGCGTCGCGATCGGCATGCAGCAGGCCCAGTTGAACGCCGGCCGCCGCGCCTTCGCCCTGCGCATGGAAGTCATGTCCGGCAAGCGGGCTGGTGTTTACCCGCCGCGACGGGAACGACCAGCCGTGCACGGTCACCCGGTCTTCGTTCGCGCCCAGGGTGAGGCGCTCCCAGGTCCCGCCACGGCCCAGCAGGTGAAAGCCCTCGAGTTCGTCGGCCAGGCGTGGCAGCACGGTGACATCGTGGTTGCCGGCGACGCCCACGACGGTGATGCCGGCCTGATCGAGCTGCCGAATCCCCTGCAGCAGGAGGCGGTAGGCCTCGAAGAAGTCGTCCTCGCGCTCGACCAGGTCACCGGCCAGTGCTACCGCGTCCACCTGCTGTTCAATGGCCAGGCGGACACAGCGCTCCCAGGCCTCGGCCGGGCCCAGTTTGGCGCCGTCGTCGGCCAGCGCGGCCGGCAGGCTGGCCGGCCGGCGACCCAGGTGCATGTCGCCTACGGCGAGGATTCGAACGGGCATGGAGGTCCCTTTCCGATGTTCGGGACCCTATGGTCGCACCGCCGTGGCCGGGGGAGAAGCCCGGCAATGCGCGTCCACCATCCCCTCCGTCCGGAGGGGGACAGGCTGGAGCCGGTGCGCGATGCTGGGAGGCGACGGCAAAATCATCTCCGGGGGGAGGGCCATGAAAGATTTCAGCATGCGGGAGACCCTGGGTCTGCTGCGCAGTACCGCACCGTTTCTGGTGTTCCGGTTCGTCATCTACGTGGGGATCACGCTGGTGTACGTGATCGGCACGGGGGTCGGTGCGGGGCTCGGCTACGGGATCGGCTACATTGGTGACAATCCGGGGGTGTTCGGCCTGTGGGGCGGCTTCATCGGCTTCGGCCTGGTGGGCGCGGTGGTGTACTTCTTCCGCGAATATCTGCTGTACATCGTGAAGGCCGGGCATATCGCGGTACTGGTGGAGCGCATGGACGGGCAGGAGCTGCCGCAGGGCCGCGGCCAGATCGAGCACGCGCGCGAGGTGGTGCAAGAGCGCTTTGCCCAGGCCTCGGTGCTGTTCGCGGTGGATCAGCTGATCAAGGGCGTGCTCAAGGTCTTCAACCGGGCCTTCTTCAGCATTGCGGCGCTGATCCCTCTGCCCGGTACGAAGGGTCTGGCGAGCTTCATCAACACGGTCATCAACCTGTCGCTCACCTATCTGGACGAGGTGATCCTCGCCTACAACATCCGCACCCGGGCCGAGAACCCGTGGGCAGCCAGCCGCACCGCGCTGATCCTGTATGCGCAGAACTACAAGGCGTTTCTGAAGAATGCATTCTTCCTTGCCTTCTTCATCTGGGGCATGACCTTCCTCGTGTTTCTCGTCATCCTTGCCCCCGTCGCCGGCCTGGTGGCGCTGATCCCGGCGCTGGCCGGCCCGCTGACGGTGATCATCGCCCTGGTGCTGGCCTGGGGCGTGAAGCAGGCGGTGATCGAGCCGGTCGGCATGGTCGCGCTGATGCAGGTGTTCAACCGCGTGACCGAGGGACAGGAGCCCGACCCGGAATGGGAGGCGCGGCTGGAGAAACTGACCGGCAAGTTCGGCGAGATGCGGCAGAAGGCCGCGGCCTGGACGGGCGGCTCCGGGCGTTCCGATGAGACGGACGATATGGCGACGGCCGGTGCCGCCAGCAGTGGTGGTGAAGGGGCTGACGGTGATGCCCCGACAACAGGCCCTGGCGAGCAGGATCCCGAAGATCGTGGGCGGGACGCCCCGGATCGGGGCGTTAGGTAAACACCGGTTCATCGACCCGGGTTTATCGACCCGGATTTATCGCTGTTTCGCCGAGGCACACGGATGTGCCCCGATCAGCCGACCCTCCGTTTGGAGGGGGGCACCGGCTGGCCTACAATCAACGGAATGCGTCTTCGTCCCGAGCATATAGAAGCGATCCGCGAGGTCGTGCGCCGCGAATGCGGTGCCAGCGCCCGTGTTCGGCTGTTTGGCTCGCGTCTGGACGATGCGGGGCGAGGTGGCGATGTCGACGTGCTGGTTGAGCTGGATGACCCGGTCGAGCGACCGGCCATGCTTTCCGCCCGTCTCTCGGCCATGATCAGCCGCCGGCTCCAGGGACGTGCAGTGGACGTTGTCCTCTCCGCCCCGAACATCACCCGGAGCCCGGTTCATGACATTGCCGAAAGAGAAGGGCAGCTTCTGTGAAGCTCGGGCACGAACAACTGGAACGTCTGCGGTTTCTCGCGCGTGTCGTTCAGCGTGAGCAACAGCATCTTCTGACCACCGACCAGCGCGTATTCAACGAGCCATTCACCCCGGCCCGTGCGCGCGACCTCGCCGAGAAAGTAGACGAGGCCGAACGAGTGGAAGCCTTTGTCAGCCGATTTGGCCGCCTTCAGGATACCCTGGGGGACAAACTGCTCCCGCTCTACCTCGAAGCGCTGGGAGAACATGTTGGCGCCGCCATTGACAACCTTGACCGAGCCGAAAAACTGGGGCTGATGCCTTCGAGTGACGACTGGCTGGCCATGCGGAAACTGCGCAACCAGATGGTGCACGAATATATCGAGGATCCAGCGACCCTTGCCGATGCCCTGCAAACGGGGCACGAATTCGTGCCGACGTTGCAGTCTGTCGTTCAGGCATTCCTGACGGACATGCGCGCCCGCGGCTGGACCATTGCGGAGACATGACAGACGACCCGTTTAGAGATCACGGTGGCCCTGTCATGTCATTGTCCGCCTTTGGTTCTGCGGGCTAAGATCGCCAGTGGTCAGCTCCCGTGAGAAGCATTCCGTGCCCGAATCGGCCCGCCCGCCATCCGATGTCCCCGAAGCCGATTCCGGAGTGGAGGGCGCGCGCCGGCTGGCCGAGCGGCTGAAGGCGCGTTACCGCAAGCGGATCACCGGCGAGCTGGTGATGCCCGCGCGGCCGGCCAGCACCGCGCCCATCCCCGACGACCTCGATCCGGCGATCGCCACCGCGCTGCGGGCGCGCGGCGTCGAGCGGTTGTACAGCCACCAGCGTGCGGCGTGGGACGAGGTCCGCGCCGGGCATCACACGGTGGTGGTGACGCCCACTGCTTCGGGCAAGACCCTGTGCTACAACCTGCCGGTGCTGCAGGCGGCGCGCGAGCGCAAGGCGCGGGCGCTGTATCTGTTCCCCACCAAGGCCCTGTCACAGGACCAGGTGGCCGAGCTGATGGAGCTCAACGAGGCCGGTGATCTGGGTGTGCGTGCCTATACCTTCGACGGCGACACCCCGGGCGATGCGCGCAAGGCGGTGCGCACGCGCGGCGACATCGTGGTGACCAACCCGGACATGCTGCATCAGGGCGTGCTGCCGCACCATACCAAGTGGGCGCAGTTCTTCGAGAGCCTGGAGTACGTGGTCATCGACGAGACCCACAGTTACCGCGGGGTGTTCGGCTCGCATGTGGCCAACGTGATGCGCCGGCTGCGCCGGGTCTGCCGCTTCTATGGCGCGGATCCGGTGTTCATCCTGAGTTCTGCGACCATCGCCAACCCGCAGGAGCTGGCGGAAGGGCTGGTGGGCGCACCGGTGGAGGCGATCACCGAGAGCGGCGCGCCGGCCGGCGAACGCCACCTGCTGCTGTGGAATCCGCCGGTAGTGAATGCCGATCTCGGCATCCGCGCCTCGGCGCGCTCGCAGGTCACGCGTATCGCGCGCACGGCCATGCGGGCGAAGCTGTCCACCATCATCTTCGCGCGCACGCGGCTGATGGTGGAGATCATCACCCGCTACATGAAGGACGTGTTCGACAACGACCCGCGCAAGGCGGCGCGGGTGGCCGCGTATCGCGGCGGCTATCTGCCGAACGAACGCCGCGAGACCGAGAAGGCCCTGCGCGGCGGCAACGTCGACTGCGTGATCGCCACCTCCGCGCTGGAGCTGGGCGTGGATATCGGCAGCCTGGACGTGTGCCTGCTGACGGGCTACCCCGGCACCATCGCCAGCACCTGGCAGCGGCTCGGCCGCGCCGGACGGCGCAACCGGCCGTCGCTGGGCGTGCTGGTGGCCAGCTCCGAGCCGCTGGATCAGTACATCATCCGCAACCCGGAGTTCTTCCTCGGGCAGTCGCCGGAGCAGGCGCGCATCGCCCCGGACCAGCTGCTGATCCTGCTGGACCACGTGCGCTGCGCCGCCTTCGAGCTGCCGTTCCGGCGCGGCGAGACCTTCGGCGGCGAGGACCTGGAGGCCCTGCTCGACTACCTGGAAGAGGAGGGCGTGCTGCACCGCGAGTCCGACACCTGGCACTGGACCGAGGACAGCTACCCGGCGCAGAGCGTCAGCCTGCGCTCGGTGGCCGAGGGCAACTTCGTGGTGGTGGACACCAGCGACGGGCAGCAGAACATCATCGCCGAGGTGGACTTCTCCAGCGCCGCCGAGACCCTGTACGAGGGGGCGATCTATCTGGTGCAGGCGGTGCCCTACCAGGTCGAGCACCTCGACTGGGACGGGCGCAAGGCCTTTGTCACCCGCACCCGCGCCGACTACTACACCGACGCCATCGACTACACCCGGCTGAAGATCCTCGACGACTTCGAGCGCAGCGCGGCCGGGCAGGGGGAGGCCGCGCGCGGCGAGGTGCACATTGTCCGCCGCATCCCGGGCTACAAGAAGATCCGCTACTACACCCACGAGAACATTGGCTACGGCAATATCAATCTGCCGGATCAGGAGATGCACACCACCTCGGTGTGGTGGCAGATGGCGCCGGAGGCGCTGGAGGAGCATTTTGCCTCCCGCCACGAGGCGCTGGACGGCTTTCTCGGCGCGGCCTACGCGATGCATCACGTCGCCGCGCTGGTGGTGATGTCGGAACCGCAGGATCTCGGTCGTGCGGTGGGTGACGGCGACGCCCGCTGGTTTGCCACCGTGGGGGCCGGCGGGCGGGGACAGCTGCGCACCCTCGACGGCGGCGAGCGCGACCCCGAGCAGGAAGCGCGCTTCCGACCGGCGGTGTTTCTGTACGACAACTATCCCGGGGGCGTGGGGCTGTCGTCGCCGCTGTTCGATGCGCGGGCGCGGGTGGTCCGCGACGCCCTGGCCTTGATCCACAACTGCGGCTGTGCCCATGGCTGTCCCGCCTGCATCGGCCCGATTCTCGCCAGCGACGAGGTGCGCGGGTTCTCGCCCAAACAGGCGGCGCTGACCGTGCTGGAGGCCCTTGGCGAGGGGGCGGCGGCATGAGCCTGTCCGACCGGCTGAACACCCTGCGACGGCAGGCCGGCGTGACCCCGGAACGGCGCACCGCGGACGAGGTTGTCCGGGACGGGGCCGGACCCTCCGGTACGGCCCCGGGGGGTTCGGAAGCCGGCCCTGCGGGTGCCGCAGGCGGGACGGCCCCCGGGACCGAATCCGGGCAAGAAACCGGTTCGATGACGGACGCCTCCGCAGATCCGGGGGGTACGTCGGGAAACGAAGGGTCCGTGCGCGAAGGTCGGGCGCCAGCGACCGGGCAGGGCGAAAGCCCGCAGCGCGCCCGCGCCCTGGCCGAGCTGCGCGAACGGATCCGGCGTATGGGAGCTGCGCCGAAACCGCCCAGCCCGCAGGATGCCCCGCCGTCCGCCGTACCCCCCGCAGTCGGGAAGGCAAACAGCGCGACGGCGCCCGCCATGAGTCCCAATGGCCCGGCCGTATCCGTTGACGAACTCGCCGAACGTCTCGGCGGCAGTCGCATTGGCGAACACGTGATCCTGCTGGATCGCGAGCTGCCACCGGGGCACGAACATGGCCGGCTGGCTCTGGGGGAGGCCCTGGGGGCGGTGTGGCCGTTCTGGGAGGCCGGCGAGCGGGTGGGCTTCATCGACACCGAGACCACGGGGCTGGCCGGCGGTGCCGGGACCGTGGCGTTTCTGGTGGGCCTGGCGACCCCGAGCGGCGAGGGCCTGCGCCTGCGCCAGTGGCTGATGACCGCGTTCGCCGGCGAGGCCACCATGCTGGAGTCGGTGGACGCCGCGCTGGCCGGCTGCGAGCGCCTGGTCAGCTACAATGGCAAGACCTTCGACCTGCCGCTGCTGCGCGACCGCCGGCGCATGCAGCGTCGAAACGATCCGGCGGACAGCGCCCACACCGACTTTCTCCATCCGGTACGCGCGCTGTATGGCCATGCCTGGCCCGACTGCCGCCTGCGCACCGCGGAAGAACGGCTTCTGGGCCTGCAGCGCCCAGATGACCTCCCCGGTTCTGACGCGCCGTGGGCGTGGCAGGCGTATCTGCGCTTCGGTCAGGCGGATTTGCTGCAGCGTGTGGTGCGGCACAATGCCGACGATATCTTCAGTCTGGCCGTTCTGGGTCCCGCGCTCGCCGGTGTGCTGGCCGACCCGCCGGCGCAGTTGGCTTCGCCCGAGGGCGCCGCGCGTCTGCTGCACCGGCTTCGGGGGCCGGTGGAAGCCCGCCGGCTGCTGCAGCAATGCGAACAACGGCTGACCCCCGCCGGGCGGTTGTGGCTCGCCCGGGAATGGCGTCGCGCGGGTGTCCGGGAACGCGCGGTCGCCCTGTGGCAGCCTCTGGCCGAACAGGGACACCCGGAAGCCATCGAGGCCCTGGCCAAATACCACGAGCATCAGCGCCGTGACCCCGCGACCGCCCTGGAGTGGGCGCGTCGCCTGCCGGACGCACCGGATGCGCATGCCCGGTGCGCCCGCCTGCAGCGCCGGCTGTCCGGTTCCTGACGGGCCGGGCCGGATCCGCGAACGGGCACGGGGTTTTGTTAGCATCGCCCCTGTCCCGCCTGCCTGAGTCGCTTGCCATGCGCCGGTCGTTGTCCCTTCGAACCTCCTGCGGTATCACCATCAGCCGTGCCCGGTGCGGCAGAGCACCCGTGGACCTCCCCGGACCGTGTTCCGGTTTGGTTCGCACAACCGCCATGATCGGGGCGGCCTCCACATGCCGCTGATCCGGCGCTATCCGCCCAAGGCGCCGGCGCCCCGCCGGGAGATCTTCGGCTGGGCGATGTTCGATTTCGCCAATCAGGCGTACACCCTGCTGATCATCACCGTGATCTTCGGCGATCTGTTCACCCGCGTGATCGTGGGGGACGGGCCGGATTACCGCCTGGGCAACCTGCTGTGGAGCGTGGCGCTGGCGGTGAGTTACGGGATGGTGGTGCTGCTGGCGCCGCTGGCGGGGTCGATCATGGATGCCACGGCCACGCGCAAGCGGTTCCTGCTGAGCTCATGGCTGTTGACTGTGGTCACCACGGGACTGCTGTATTTCGTCGAGCCGGGGCTGATCTGGTTCGGCATGGCGCTGATCATCGCCTCCAACTTCGGGTACGCCATCGGCGAGTCGTTCATTGCCAGTTTCCTGCCGGATCTGGGGCCGCCGGAGCGGCTGGGCTGGATCTCGGGGCTGGGCTGGGGTCTGGGGTATCTGGGCGGTCTGGTGGCCACGGCGTTTGCGCTGGGACTGCTGGGCGAGGTGACCGAGGAGAACTTCGACCGCATCCGCTGGGTAGGGCCGTTCGCGGCGGCGTTCTTCCTGGTCTCGGCGTTGCCGACCTTTCTGTTCCTCAAGGAGCGTGGCACGCGTCGCCAGCTCGCGCGCCGGGTGCAGCTGGGGCTGGGCTGGCGGCGCGTGCTGCTGGCGCTGCAGCGCCTGAGCGAGGATCGCGCGCTGCGCAGCCTGTTCGTGTCGATCTTCTTCCTGATGGCGGGGATCTACATCATCATCGCGTTTACGTTCATCTACGGATCGCAGGTGATCGAGTGGGATGAGTCCACGCGGGTGACGATGTTCGTGATCACCCAGATCACGGCGATCGTCGGGGCGATCGGGTTCGGCTGGCTGCAGGATCGCGCGGGGCCGGTGCGGATCTACCGTCTGACGCTGATCATGTGGTGCCTGGCGGTCCTGGCGATCTACGCCACGCCCGCGGTGGCGGATGCCCTGGCCGCGCTGCTGGGCCGCCCGGTGGAGGCGCAGGAGGTGTTCCTGGTGGTGGGGGCGGTCGCCGGGCTGAGCCTGGGGGCGGCGCAGTCGGCCGGCCGCGCGCTGGTGGCGATCATGTCCCCGCCGCGCGAGGCCGGGCGCTGGTTCGGGTTCTGGGGGCTGGCGGCCAAGGCGGCGGCGATCTTCGGCCTGCTGGGGCTGGGCCTGCTGCAGACCTGGCTCGGGCTGGCCAACGCCATCCTGTTCTGTCTGGCGCTGTTCGTGATCGCCCTGATCGCTTCCGCCCCGGTGCGCACGCCCGACCACATCGCGGGCACGTGAAGCTCCGCAGGGCGGGGCACCTCAAGCCGGGTCGATCATCTGCCGGCCGAATTTCAGCAGCACCCGGTATTTTCCAGTCGTGACGACTTCGGCGATCCGTTCCGGGTCCAGGTCGAGGTAGTCGTGAACCAGCGCATTGCGCATGCCGACGATGCGGTTCCAGTCCGCGTCGGTGGGGTCCAGGCCATGGGTGCGCAGGCGCGAAAAGACCCTGCGGGCTTCGGTGGGTACTTCGGCCCCGTGATCCTTGAGCGCCCTGCGGGCGATCCCGATGCAGGCCTCGATGAGCAGCTGCAGATTGCGTTCGGTGGCGCGGTAGAGGATGGCCGAACGTTTTCCCTCCTGCAGCTGCCCCGCGATCTCCTCGAGTTCTTCGGCCAGCTGCGCGAGATGTTCGCGCATGGCGTCGCGATAGGGGTCATCCATGGCGCTGTCGCGTCTGGTATTGGTGGTCGAGTTCCCACATGGATGCGATCCGGTTTTCTTCGCGGGCGAGGCGCAGCGGGTCGCGGCAGAACAGGACCTGACCGCCGGTCACAACGGCACGCGCCAGCGGCAGGGGGGCCTGGTTGATGTCCACCACGGAGAGCCGGTCGGATGGCAGCCCCAGCGCTTCCGCCCAGTCCATCGCCAGCAGTTCCGGCTGCAGGCGACGCTCCCAGGCATCCTCCGGAAATTCGTTGAAGGCGACGGCCAGGTCGTAGTCGCTGTCCGGGCGCGCCTCGCCCCGGGCGCGGGACCCGTACAGCCAGAGGATATCGACCCGCGGGTCGTCGTCGGCGAGCCGTTCGAGGGTCCCGGCGTCAAGCGTTCCGGGGTCAACCAGGGGCGTGGGCTCCATCGGGCCGCTGCTGCGGTCGCGGTGTCCGGCTCAGTGCGCGTGGTGGCCCTTGTGCAGGTATTCCACGCCGTCGAGGCTCTGCAGCTGGATCTCGCGCACCGGGATGAAACGGGCGCTGCCGGGGGTCACGATCTCTTCGGTCACGCGCACGCGGTAGGGCGGCTCGTGGTTGAGCAGCTGGCCCACGTAGCGCTTGCCTTCGGCCTCCACGCGCACCGGGGTGGTGTCTTCGTAACGGCTGAAGTTGTAGGAGACGTTGCGCGGGTACTGCAGGTTGCCTTCCGAAAAGGTGCTCATCGCCGGATTCTCGCTGTTGGGTTGATGGGATCGCATACCATTCTACCCGCTCTGCTTGATGGTGGCGAAGGCATCGAGGGCGGCCTGGCGGCTCTGTTTCAGGTCGACCATGGGGGCGGGGTAGTCGGCGGCGAGGCCGGGGCGCAGCTGGTGGATGTTGCGGGCGGGGGCGCGCGCGAGTTCGGGGACGAAGCGCCGGATGTAGGCCGCGTCGGGGTCGAAGCGTTCGCCCTGGCGCTGCGGGTTGAAGACGCGGAAGTAGGGCGCGGCATCGGCGCCGCAGCCGCCGGCCCATTGCCAGCCGAGGGTGTTGGCGGCGAGGTCGGCGTCGACCAGGGTGTCCCAGAACCAGCGCGCCCCGGCATGCCAGTGCAGGCGCAGGTTCCTGGTCAGGAAGGAGCCGACTGCCATGCGCATGCGGTTGTGCATCCAGCCGGTCTCCCACAGCTGGCGCATGGCGGCGTCGATCACCGGGATGCCGGTGCGGCCCTGCTGCCAGCGCTCCAGGTCTTCCGCCGACTCGCGCCACGGGAAGGCCTCGAAGCGCGGGTTCAGGGGCTGCTCCGGGGTGTGCGGGAAGTGGTACAGCACGTGGTGGGCGAAGTCGCGCCAGACGAGTTCGCGCACGAAGGGCTCGGCCGGGCCGTCGGTCGGCTCGTGCCCGGCCTGACGCAGGGCGCGCAGGATCTGTGTCGGGCCGATCTCGCCGAAATGCAGATGCGGTGACAGCCGCGAGGTGCCGTCGGTGTCGGGGCGCTCGCGGCGTTCGGTGTAGGCGCCCACGCCGTCTTCGATGAAGCCCTGCAGACGCTCCAGCGCGGCGCGCTCGCCCGGGTTCCAGGCGGCGGCCAGCCCGCTGTCCCAGCGGATGCGCGGCAGCAGCTCCAGGGCCTCCAGCGGCTCCGAGGCCGGGGGCAACGGCGGCGCGGGGATGCGGGTCGGGGCCGGCAGCGGGTCGCGTTCCAGCCCGCGCTTGCAGGCGGCGCGCCAGTACGGGGTGAAGACCCGGTAGGGCGTGCCCTGGCCGGTGGCCAGCTCCCGGGGTTCGTGCAGCAGGGCGGCGGCGAAGCTGTGTACCTCCAGGCCGTCCTCGCGCAGCGCGGCCTTGATGGTGGCATCGCGCGCGGTGATCGCCGGTTCGTACAGGCGGTTCCAGTAGACCGCGCCGGCGCCGGTCTCGCGCGCCAGCGCGCGGAGCTGTTCGAGGCTCGAACCCCGACGCAGGGTCAGCGTGGCGCCGAGGGCGTCGAACTCGCCCGCCAGCGCCTGCAGGCTGTGATGCAGCCACCAGCGCGACGCTGCGCCGGGGGCCCACGGCGCTTCTTCGTGCGGGGCGTGGATGTACACGGGGATCACCGGGCCGCCGCGGCTGAGGGCGGCGTGCAGCGCGGGCTGGTCGGCCAGACGCAGGTCGCGGCGCAGCCAGACGAGGGCGGGGGACGGGGTACTCACAGGCGGTCTCCTTCGCGCAGGCGCCGGCGCAGCTCGCCCGCGCGGTCGCGGATCTGCTGCAGGCGCTCGGGCTCCATGCGTTCGACGTGCTTCCACTGCAGCGCGGTGCGCGGGTGGCGGGCGAAGCGCTCGCGGTGGCGGTCGAGGAAATCCCAGTACAGGGTGGTGAACGGGCAGGCGCGCTCGCCGGTGGCCTCGGCCGGGTCGAAGCGGCAGTGGCGGCAGTAGTTGCTCATGCGCTGGATGTAGCGCCCGGAGGCCACGTAGGGCTTGGAGGCCATGCGCCCGCCATCGGCGTACTGCGACATGCCGAGCACGTTGGGCAGCTCCACCCATTCGACCGCGTCCACGTAGATGCCCAGATACCAGGCGTGGATTGCGCGCGGCTCCACGCCCAGCAGCTGGGCGAACAGCCCGGTGACCATCAGGCGCTGGATGTGATGGGCGTAGCCCAGCCGCAGGGTCTGGCCCACCGCCTGCGCCAGGCAGGTCATGTCGGTGTCGGCGTCCCAGTACAGCCGTGGCAGCGGCTCGCGGGCGTCCAGCGCGTTCCAGGCGTGCCAGTCGTCGCCGAAGTGGAAATACAGCCCGCGCACGTATTCGCGCCAGCCGAGGATCTGGCGGATGAAGCCCTCCACCGCCTCGATGGGCGCGTGCCCGTCGTGCCATGCGGACTCGGCCTCGCGGATGGCCGCGCGCGGATCCAGCAGGTGCAGGTTGAGCGCGGCGGAGATCCGCGCGTGGTAGAGCAACGGCGCATCGGTCCACATCGCGTCCTGCCAGGTGCCGAAGGCGGGCAGCCGGTTCCGGATGAAATCCTCCAGCGCCGCCTGCGCCTGCTCCGGGGTGACCGGCCAGTCGAAGGGCTCCAGCTCGCCCGGCAGGTCCGGCAGGTGGGTGCGCACATCGTCGATCGCCTCCCGGGTGACGGCATCCGGCGCGAAGCCCAGGGGCTCCGGGATCAGGCCGGGGCCCTGTCGGCCGAAGCTGCCCCGGTTCTGGGCGTCGAAGTTCCACGCGCCACCTGCGGGCTGGTCGTCGTCCATCAGCACGTCGTGCTCGCGGCGCAGCTTGCGGTAGTAGTGCTCCAGGCGCAGTTCGCGACGCGCCCCGGCCCAGCCGCCGAAGGCCTCGGGGGTGTCGATGAAATGCGGGTCCTCGCGAATCTCAAGACGCAGCCCGTGGCGTGCGGCGGCGTCTTCCAGATCCCGCTGCACGCGCCGTTCGCCGGGCTGCAGTACGCACAGGCGCTGCGGTCGCAGACGTGCGAGGTCGTGTTCCAGCGCCCCACCGAGGTGTTCCTGTTCCGGGCCCTGCGCGGAGTCGAGCGTACGGTAGTGCACGGTCAGCCCGGCCGCGCGGCGGCGTTCGGCGAACTGGCGCATCGCCGCGAGGAACAGCGCGGTGCGGGCCCGGTGCGAGGGGACGTGGGTGGATTCCCTGGTGACCTCGGCCATCCACAGGGCGTCCTGTGCCGGGTCGAGGGTGGCGAGGACGGGGTGTTCGGGGGCCAGCTGGTCGCCGAGGACGATCAGCAGCGTGCGCAGGGGCGTCGCCATCGCCTCGGGCCCATCCAGGGGTTCAGCCGCGGCCCAGATACTGCCAGAGCCGGTCGGCGGCTTCCAGGGGCGCGCCGGGCAGGATTTCCACCGGGCGCTGGCTGTCGAGCTTTGACAGCTCGAGGGCGGCGGAGCCGGCCAGGTAGACCGGCGCTCCGGGTGCCGCCAGGATTCCCTCCACCTGATTGAGGTCCGGGCTGCGCAGCAGGCGCGACGAGCCGTGCAGGACAATCCCGTGCGCACCCAGGGTGCCGACCAGCGACTCCAGCGCGGCCGCACTGGTTGCGTCGAACAACGACAGGGTCGCGAGACCGCGCCGGGCACAGCTGACCTGGAGCAGCATGCCGCCGACCTGCTGATGACCGCCGCCCAGCACCAGGCAGGGCACCACAGGCCCTTCGCAGGCCCGCAGGGCATTGCGCAGCTGGTCGGCCAGGGCGGCGGTGGCCCAGGCGGAGAATACCGCAAGGCGCACCTCGCCCTCTGGCGAATGGCGGGACTCCTCGCGCAACTGACGATAGACCTCGAGGAAGGCGCGTTCGTGCACCCCGTCCCATCCGTGACGCATCACCAGCCGCGCGTAGGCGCGGTCCAGCTGCTCCACGTCCAGCGGGTCCACCGCGTGGTACAGCGCGTCGGCGATGGGATCGGCGGTATGCGGGGCAATCCCGGGGCCACTGATCGCCGGTCGCCGGCCGGGTGCCGGCGAGGCCGGTCCGTCGTCTCCCTCGGGGGCGGCGGGTTCCTGCGCCGCAGCGTCTTCGTCGCGCTGGAGGACGCGATGGACCTGCGAGACCGGGATGCCCTGGTCCAGCAGTTCCATGATCCGACGGACCCGCCGGATGTCCTCCTCGCTGTAGAGGCGGTGCCCCTTGGGGGTGCGCATCGGGCGGATGAGCCCGTACCGACGCTCCCACGCGCGGAGGGTGACATCATTGATGCCGGTCTCCGCACAGACGTGCCGGATCGGGTACAGCCCCGCCTGCTCGTTCGAGTCGTTGTCGGTTGCGATGGCCATGCTCCGAACTATACAGGATCTGTACAGACCATGTACGAAAAAGGTGGATGCCGGCTCGGGAATTCCGCGAGGGAATGCTTGATCAACTTGAGCAGTCTCACAGACATTACACGTCCGGATTGAGGTAGGCCATGAGTTTCATGAATCCCGTGTCCGAAATGCGCCGCACGCTTGCGGTTCTGGCGGCAGGTCTGGCGCTGGTCCTGGCCGGAGCCCATCCGCTGGCGGCCGAGCCGGCGAATCCGGAGATGGCCGACAGCATTTCCCCGTATCTGCGTCTGCACGCGGAGGACCCGGTGCAGTGGCGGGCCTGGGATCGGGACCTGCTGGACGAGGCCCGCGAAAGCGGCCGGCCGCTGCTGATCTCCAGCGGTTATTTCTCCTGCCATTACTGTCACGTGATGCACGAGGAAAGCTTTCTCGACCAGGGCATCGCCGAGCGGCTCAATGAGCAGTTCATCCCGGTCAAGCTGGACCGAGAGGTGCATACCGCGCTGGACACCTACCTGCTGGAGTTCCAGCGCGCGACCGGGGGCAGCGCCGGCTGGCCGCTGAACGTGGTGGTGATGCCCGAGGGCCATGCGCTGACCGGGGTGGTCTATGCCCCGCGGGATGGCTTTGCCGACTTCCTCGACGGCGTGGTGGAGCGGCTGACGGCGGATGAGGAGCGCCTGGCCGAACTGGCCGCCGCCGGCTCGCGCGAGCTGGAACAGCGTCTGCGCGACGGGGAGCAGCCCCTGTCGGCGGAGCGTGCGGCACGCCTGCCGGATGTCCTCTGGAGCCGCATGGAACGCGAAGCGGATGATCTGGGCGGGGGCTTCGGGCAGGAGACCAGGTTCCCGCATTCCCCTTATCTGGATGCACTGCTGACCGCACAGGAAGACACCCGTGCGCCGGACTGGGTCGGGGAATTCCTGAGCATCACTCTGGAAGAGATGGCCGGATCCGGGCTGCGCGACGTGCTGGGCGGCGGCTTCTTCCGTTATTCGGAAACCCCGGACTGGGGGACGCCTCACTTCGAAATCATGCTCGAGGACCAGGCGCAGCTGGCGCGTGTCTACCTGCGTGCTGGCGAGCTCTTCGGGCGCGAGGACTGGACGCGGATCGGCCTGGAGACCCTCGATTTCGTGGGCCGCGAGATGGCCCTGCGCGATTCCGACCCCGGCGCGGCGGGCGCACCGGAGAGCGATTTCCGGGGCTTTGCCTCCAGCCTGTCGGCGCTGGACGACGAGGGCCGCGAGGGCGGTGCCTACCTGTGGCCGGGCTCGGCGCTGGAGGCCGCGCTGGAAGACCATCCCGAACAGGATCTGGTACGGGCCCGCTTCGGCATGGACCGCGCACCTTCGTTCAGCGCGGGGCATCTGCCAGCCGACCGGATGGACACCGCGGCCCTGGCCGAGCGTTTCGAGCTCGACGAGGAGCGGGTGCGCGACTACGTCGACCGGGGGCGCGAGGCGCTGATCGAGACACGTCAGGAACGCGGCCTGCCGCGTGACGAGAAGGTGCTGACCGGCGCCCACGGGCTTTTGCTGTCGGCGCTGGCCGAGGCGGTGCGTCAGGATCTGGGCGAGGAGTACGCGGCCATGGGCCGGGACGTGCGCGACTGGCTGGCGTCACGCGCCGACGAGCCGGAGGATCTGCCGGCGCTGCTGGGCCTGCCGGCCGAGGAGGCCGGCCCGGCCACGCTCCCGGATTACGCGTACGTGGCGCGTGGCCTGCACGACTGGGACGCCGCCACCGACAGCGGAGACGGCGAGCGGGTGCGCGCCCTGCTGCGTACCGCCTGGGAGCGCTTCGCCGGTGATGACGGGTTCCGCACCACCGAGGATCCGCCGCTGCCGGGCATGATCGCCGAGCGTTTCCATCCGGCCGTGCACCGCCCGTCGGGGACCACCGCCGTCCTGCAGCTGACGGCCGAACACGCCGCCGCGGATGCGGATCTGGAGTCCGCGCTGGCCGACTATCCGCTGGAGCCGGGGCAGGGCATCGAGAGCAATCCGCTGCACCACGCGGGCCTGATCCTGTGGCTGGAGGAACGCGGGGACAACGTTCGAAGGTGAATGGGATGGAATTCTGGCCTGAGTAACGTGTGGATGACATTCCGCTTTCCGTTTTTGCTCTTCGGGAAGCATGGCGTTGCAGTCGTAAGAACTTTCTGCCTCCTGTTTAAAGGCGAGGGATAGGATTTTGTGAAGTTATTCCCTTGATTCCTGCGTCCACATACGGGAGGGTTCAACGACAACCAAAGCCCTGACCACGGAGTGGTTAATGCCTTCTCGCAACGGACTGTTCTTCACCCTCGCGCGTGCGGGGGTGGACCCCGGGACCCTGCCCGCCGTGACCCGCTTCACCCTCGACGAGGCGCTGTCCCGGCCCTTCACCCTGAGCCTGGATCTGGTCCACCCCAGCCCCGATCTCGACCCCGACGACTGGATCGACCAGGGCCTGGCGCTG